>NZ_JAGYGS010000020.1:0-54739 GCF_018991185.1 Lactiplantibacillus sp. 7.2.4 | reverse complement strand
AATAGATAGCTTTTTAGTATTGGTCGAAAGTCAATAGTAGACTTAAACTAAAGGTAGTCACAAAGAGGTGATGAATAATAGCAATACGTCGCAATACGTTTTGAAAATAGAGTCGTTGTAATTACAGGCGCGTCTAGCGGAATCGGTGCAGTGACGATCAGCTTCTTGGTGCGATAAGGTGCCAAATTTGTACTAGGTGTTCGTTCTGAAAATTAGCTAAAAGCTGTCGTTACTGATTTACCAACAGGTTGTGCTGTTCATAAAGTTACCGAAATTAGTCATTAGCACTAGAAGATATCACTGAGGCGTGTTGCAGTCACTGAATTATGATTTTGTATCAGAACATGAGATTTAAAAATCGAAAGTGAGGAAGGAAAATGGCAAGACCAGAAGTTAAGGCACTAGAAGCAACAGGATCAGATTTCAGCACCTTTCACCGTACGGTTATCAAACGTCGTGAGTTGCGGCCAGATGATGTTGCAATTGATATTAAGTATTGTGGTATTTGTCACTCAGATATTTCTATTGTCGAGGGGATAGATACGCTGTTTAAGCGTCCACTCGTTCCAGGTCATGAAATATCCGGGGTGGTTAGTGCCATTGGTCAGAATGTGAATAACTTTAAGGTCGGCGACAGAGTGGGTGTCGGTTGCTTTATTGATTCATGCGGTAAGTGTAAATATTGCAGGGCCGGCGAAGAACAGTTCTGTGAAAAGGGTGTTATTTCGGTATTTGTCGGTGACGATTATGATGGTAATCCTACAGAGGGTGGCTATTCCCAATCAATTATTGTGAAAGATCGGTTTGTTTTATCAATTCCTGATAAATTAGACTTAGCTGAAGCCAGTCCTTTGCTGTGCGCCGGTATCACGACCTATAATCCGTTGAAACGCTATGGCATCAAAGCAGGATCAAGAGTGGCTATTGTGGGCTTAGGTGGATTAGGTCATATCGCAACTCAATTTGCCAGCAAAATGGGTGCTGAGGTGACTGTGATTGGTCATTCTGAATCAAAGGCTGATGAAGCTAAACAATTTGGGGCTAAAGCCTACGAAATTCTTAAAACACCAGCAGATTTTGATCGTTTGAATGGCCATTTTGACTTTCTACTTAGTACTGTGGCGGTTAAGCTGGATTGGAATCAGTATTTCAAATTATTAGATGTTAAAGGGACTGCTTGCAGTGTCGGGTTGCCACTGGAGAATCAAGAATTCAGCTTGCAATCAATGTTTAATCGTCAAAATACATTAACAGTTTCCAATGTTGGTGGGATTGCATTAACTCAAGAAATGCTAAACTTTTCTGCAGAAAATGGGGTCCACCCCAAAATTGAAATGATTGGCATTGATGATGTCCCAACAGCATATGAACGAATCTTAAATAGTGACGTGCATTACCGGTTTGTCATTGACATGAGTACGCTAAATTAATAATTAATCAAATCCATAAAGTTAGCCAGAGGCTGTTACTGACGCTTTGTGGATTTTTAAAGCGATGATTGGTTTCCAAAAAAGATAAATCTTAGCCTATGCGAATCAGATAAGTTCAGGGTTGCATTCTTCGATACTTAACATTAATATTAAATTATAAAATTAAGCGATGATGAGAAGAGTAGCCAGGAATATAATTCAAAGCGACCATGGATAGTGAAAGCATGGAATTCGATGACTGGTGAAGATGAACTCGGAGCATCGTTTTGGTGAAAGCTGAAACTACGGCTGGTCTCGTTAACGACCATGTTGTAAGTTGGGCTATGTGCTAGTAGCTCAACAAAAGGTGGTACCGCGGGAAATCTCGTCCTTATGTTAAGGGCGGGATTATTTTTTTGACTGGAGGCGGAAATGTGAAAAAAGTGTATTGAAACTTAGTCTAATTGTTGGTGGGGCACTGCTAATGTTATCAGGATGTGGACACTCAAGTGGGGCTTCTAATCAAAATAAACGAACTTTGAATCTGATGCAGACAGCAACGCTCACGACACTGGACAGTACGAATCAAGAGACGCTACCTGAATTTAATACTTTGGTCAACACGACTGAAGGCCTTTATCGTTTGAACAGCAAGGATCAGCCAGTTCCCGCGATGGCGACTAAGATTGTTAAACCGACCAAAAACGGCACGCAATATGTCTTTCATATTCGAAAAAACGCCAAGTGGAGTAACGGGGATCCCGTTTTAGCAAGTGACTTTGAGTATGCTTGGAAGCGTGCGATGAATCCAGCTAACAAGCCAGTTTATACTTACATTTTTAGTGGTATCAAGAACGCGGATGCCATCAATAACGGAAAAAAGTCTTACAAGAGCTTGGGAATTAAGGCGATTGGAAAACGAACCTTACGAATTCAGTTAGATCACCCGATGACTTATTTTAACAAGCTTGTGACCGTACCGGTGTTCTTACCACAGGATGAAAAGTTTGTGACTAAAATCGGAACAGACAAGTATGGTACTAATTCGGCAACGACGGTTTCGAACGGTGCCTTTAAAGTGACCGGTTGGACTGGCTCTAACGATTCTTATGTCTTAAAACGAAACCAGTATTATTGGGACAAGCAGGCAATCAAATTACAACAGATTCGTTATCAAACCGTTAAGGATGCGAATACGGCACATAATTTGTTTGCTGATGGGAAGTTGGATGACGCGACTATCTCCGGTGTAACAGCAAAAAGTTTGCAGCATAATGCCAATGTCAAACATGTCGACCGCGCATGGACTTATTATTTACAAGTGAATCAACGTTCAGGTCAGCCGCTTCAGAATAAGAAATTAAGGCAAGCGCTCTCACTTGTTATCAATCGAAAACAACTGACCAAGACTGTTTTAGCGGACGGCTCAAAGCCGGCGTCGAGTTTTGTTAGCCCTGGAACTGCCGTTGACCCCACCACGAATCGTGATTTTAGTGCTGAGACTAGTTTCTCTACCAAGGTAGATATTGCCAAGGCCAGACAGTTATGGACTGCTGGCTTAAAAGAAGCCAACATCAAGGGAACGGTACACTTGACCTTGATTGGTGATGATCAGGATGTCACCAAAAACGTCGCGCAATTTGTTCAACAACAAGTGCAACAACATCTAAGTCATGTCCAAGTCAGCATTAAAAACGTTCCTGATAAAGGGTTGCAAAGTCTGAAAAGTAGTGGGAAGTTTGCGCTTAGTCAATGGTACTGGCTTGCAGATTTTGCCGATCCGATTAATTACTTGGGTGTGCTTCAGTCTACCAATAGTATGAACAGTGGTCAATTTAATGATAAAACTTATGACCGTCTGCTCACTCAGGCCAATCAAACGAGCAGTCAAACACAGTATTGGCAGTATTTAAGAAAGGCTGCCCAACGGTTACACAGTCAAGCAGGCTTAATTCCGTTATACTATGTTCGTGAAACACATCTGGTCAACCACAAATTGAAGGGTGTTGCTTATCATGTGGCTGGCGAAACCGACTATACTAGGGCATATTTTAAATGAAAAGGGAGTTCATAACTAATGAGAAAAGCTGAAACACAAACTAAAGATGAATTTTTGGAAAAACTTAGCGTCGGTCGTTTTATTATTTACTTCGGCGCTGACTGGTGCCGAGAATGCCAGTATATCCGTCCAAAGCTCCCGGCAATTGAAAATAACTTCTCACAGTATCGTTTCATCAAGGTAGACCGCGACGATAACACCCAGCTTTGTTTGGATCTAAATATTCGAGGCTTGCCAAGTTTTCTGGCGTTTAATGATGGTCAAGAAATCGGTCGATTTGTAAATGGTGATTTGAAGACACAACCAGAGATAGAAAGTTGGATCCGGCACTTAAAGTAACAACGTGATAAGGTCTCACCACAATTTAGCATTACACAGAAGCTTGTAAGAAGTTAGCTGGGATTGAGTAATATACGCGTTGTGCTAATTATGATTTAGCATTAAAAATGATTAAATCGTACCAGTTGGTGGATTCCTGTACGTCAGCCGATGCGCGCCTTAGTCCGACCTCCGGGGCCGGCTGACAACGCTGGAACAGGGCGGACATCGATTTGAACTCACGCAGAAACCCACTGCGCAATTTCAAATACGAGTCTTCTTCTAGTCCGGGAACCCCACCCGGACAAGAAGAATTTCGCCCTTGAACATTGTCCGCCAGCCCCTACAGTCGGGAACCCGCTCGAATGGCAGATGAACGGCCACCTATCTGGGTGTAATTGACCACTGTATATTAGGTGACCGGTCCTTCAGATAAAATCATAATCAGCAACGACGCTGATTTGTGGCACACGTAAATCCTGTGAAAACGGTCTAAAAATCATTGATAAGTATTACTGGTAACTAGCTTTAAAATTCACCGATAGTATTGCCTTGCATCTAGGATTCAAGGTTTGTAATCTCGGTCGACTAGAAAAGACAATAATGCTCAGTGATGCTATTGGTTTATAACGTTCAAATACAAGTTAGGATAACTTAGTGAAAATCAGTAGCTCACCCTACAGTTTGAATGCTAAAATAACCGTATGTTAAGAATCAATGACCAATCCATCAAAAAGTTGAGTGCGCACATGTCCGCCTTTCGAATACCATCCCAGGCAGGAAGGTATTCTGGGCAAGGCCCAGTGGTGAAATTTCACTTAGCAAGCGTTTTGTGCTTGGTTAGTGAAAGACCAGTATTTAAGACGTGATTTGTCGGCTTAAATCTGTGTCCACCACGTTCCGGCCATTGCCCAGAATGCCTGGAAGCCGGCATAGGAAGACGCCACCACTGCAAGTTTGCGGTAACTCACATTGTTTCCAGCGGGTCTCAGCTGGCAGCGCTTGAATTTAGAAAATAGAACGATTTAATCATGATTCATGACAAATTAACTAGCACAACGCGTAGTAACATATATTTTTTCTAAATCAACTAGTGCCGCATGTGAATTGCATGTAGCACTAGTTTTGTATTGTCACGCGATTTTACTTAGTAAGGATAATAACCAGACTAAGACAACATATACGCCTTACCAGCCAAACGCACTATAATCACCTTAGCTTAGTCAACCAGTGTCAAACAGCGGCTACCAGTGGGCTAAGTCAATTTTAAGCGTTGTCATTAAAACATTAATTTGAGGATGAAACGATACGAGTTACGACGGGCACGCGGCCCGGTGGAATGGGGGAATCACGAATGTTACCGAAAACATGGTATGCGCATTCAGCGTTAAAATGGTTGGTGCTGGTTAATTTTATTAATTTGCTGGTTTTATTCGCACGATATGTCGCTAGTTCACGCCCAGTTTGGACCATGAATAACATGACACTACTTAGCTTAACGGGGCTATTTCTAATCAGCTGTTTGCTTATTGTGAGCGGTTGGCGATTAAGTGTCAATCCGGCATTAGTGCAGTCTGGTCTGGACTTGAACTTAGTGGTGTTCTGCTATTTATTGTTGGTGGATTTCAATTTGATTGTCACGCCCGGTATTCTGACGATTGCGTTAATCGTCTCAATCGTCGGGGTGCCAGAAGCCTATGTGCCGCGTAATAATTTGATTGGGGTCCGTATTCCTTTGACTTTCGCGTCGGATGAAAACTGGCGGAAGACGAATGTGTTTGGTGCACGGCTGCTGACAGCGATGAGCTATTTGACGTTGCTATTCTTCGGTCGAGCCAATCAAGCATTGTTCTTCACCGTATTTCTGACCCTGCTGATATTGTCAACATTGGTTGTTTTTGGCTACTCTTATCGTTTAAGCCGGAAATTGTTGTAAAGGTGTGTGGAAGTAGTCAGGTCAGAGCAATGTCACGCAGAATTTCACGGTGCCGTACAAATTGGACCGATTGTTTGTACACTTATTTTCAGCTCAAGGGTAGGGCTGATCCGAATTACGACAAATAAAAAATCCGAGCCACAGAAATCATGTTGATTTCATGGCTCGGATTATTTTTTAAAACCAGTTTACAAACTGATGTTAGTGACGATGCCGTTGTTGTTTACCAGCATTCCGTCCGCAACCACCGTTGTTGTTACGTGGTCGGTTAGTTGGATGGGATTCCGTGGCCTTGACCGGCTTTGGTTGTGATGCAGCTGGCGTCGGCGTCTTGATTGGGTGTTTCTTGAGTTCAGCTTCCACTTCCCGGCGAATACGTGGTCGGAAGAAGTTGATAATCAAGGTTTGCAAGCAAGCAAACAACCCACCAACGAAGAAGTACAAGCCCAATCCAGCGGGTGCTGACATGGAGACGAACAAAATCATGACCGGACTCATGATCAGCATCAAGCGCATCGTTTTCTTTTGTTCTTCTGGCAAGCCAATCATGGATAAGTAACCTTGTGCCAGGTAAGACAAGAAGGCTAAAATCGCTAGGATCAAACTAGATTTCCCTAGTGAGATACCCATGAAGGTGGCTTTGGATAATTCAGGTGAGTAACGGATGGCATAATACAGCGCCGAGAAGATTGGTAATTGAATCAGCAGGGGCAGGCAGCCAATCCCACCCGTCATGCTAATGCCATTGTCACGATAGAGTTGCATCAATTCGTTACTGATGGCTGCTTTTTCTTCTTGTGTCTTCGCCGCTTTTTGCCGTTCCTGAATCTTAGTCATCTGTGGTCGAACGGCCGACATTTTTTCTTGTTGGTACGTCGACTTACGTTGTTGGTTAATCATCATTGGCAGTAGGACTAACCGCACGATGACAGTCAAACCGATGATGGCCCAGCCATAGTTGTTACCAAATAATTGTGAGAGCCATTCCATCACCGTTTGACCAGGTTTGGCTAAATAGTCGTAGACAAACCCGTATGGTTTACCAGATTTGGTCGTTTGCACACAGCCGCTCAAGAATAGCGCGAGCGTTCCCAGGGTGACCGTGAGCGTAAGGCCTTTTTTTGATTTCACTAGTTATTAATCCCCTTTGCAAAATTCATATAATGATGATGATACTAAAGATGTCGGGGGAATTCAATTGGTTATCCGAAAATCGTGATAGTTTTGTGGCTCGACTTCATGGACTTCGAGGTGCTTAACTTTGCCAAAATCAGTGGGCGACTGGCGGACAACGTCAATAAAGACTTGCACGCGCTGGTCTTCACCTTCTGCTTCAATAAACACGGAGCCGTCCATCAGATTGCGAACAATACCATTGACGCCGCATTTATCCGCTGCGACCTTGGTTGCCCACCGAAAGCCGACGCCCTGAACGCGACCGGTTGCTTTTAATGTGACTGCACGCATAAAATCACTTCCTCTTATTTTCTGCATTGTGAGTGGCTGGATGTGCGCTGAGACGAGCAAACGACCACTGAGTTTGCGACCGTTTGAGTCAAACTGGAATCCCGACAGACGGTAGATTTATCCGAAGCCGTTTGCATCCAAATGGACCAGGATGCGAGCTTCGTTGAATGCTGGCTTCTAAAACTGAGACGACTGACGGCAATTTAAACCTTAGTCATACCAGATTTTGAGCCGGCACCTGATTCAGCCGGCAACGCAATCGAAACCGCTCACAACAATCTTCACCCCTTATCATAGCATGGAACTAGTCATTCAGCGATATGCTATACTTGGAATCAATAACCTGCAGACAGGATGGGAAAGTTCAAAATGGAAAAAATAAATTCGTTACAAAACGCGCACGTCAAGGCGTGGAAAAAGTTACAGACGAAGAAGGGCCGCAAACAACAGGGCCAATATTTGTTGGACGGCTGGCACTTAGTCAATGAAGCAGTCAAAGCACACGTGGCCATTCAAACATTGCTGATTACGAGCAAACAGTTGGCGACTGAGCCGGATTTGACCCACTTTCCGGCGGTAATCGAAATTTCAGAGGAAGTCGCCAAGCATATTAGCGCGACCGTTACCCCCCAAGGCGTCTTTGCCGTAGCGACTTTACCAGCAGTCGTTGAAGATTTGGCCCAACTTGATTTGACACGCCCGTGGTTATTGTTGGACAACGTGCAAGATCCTGGTAATATTGGAACAATGGTCCGGACAGCGGATGCAGCGGGTTTTGCTGGTGTCGCTTTTGGGACTGGGACGGTTGACATTCATCAACCGAAAGTCGAACGATCGATGCAGGGCAGCCAATTTCACTTGCAACTAATTAGCACGGATTTAACGGCGTTAGTCGCACAATTGCAGGCACAGGGCGCACCGGTCTACGGTTCGGAACTGAACCCACAAGCGGCGCAATACTTAGATGTCGATGCGCCAGCCGCCTTTGGCTTGATTATGGGCAACGAAGGTAATGGGATGAGTCCAGAATTGTTGGCACAAACAGACCAAAATTTATATATTCCAATCAAAGGACAAGCTGAGTCACTGAACGTTGCAGTAGCGGCGGGAATCTTGATGTTTGGTTTGTATCGCTGACTTACATTTAGTAAGAAAATGCTAAAATCCAGGTAAAATACTTTCAAATTCACTTACTTTTTAGTAGAATATCCGTAGATATTAGCAAAGGGAGCTTTTGATGAAAACTAATAATGCGTGGCAACAAGATTCCGAATACGTGGCAATTGTCGAAGATTTATTAGCACAGCCAGCTGTTCAGCGGTTAGCTGAATTCACACAACACCACCATTCGAATCGATTGGATCATTCGATTGCAGTTTCATATGATAGTTATGTTTTAGCGAAGAAATGGCATCTTAATACGACGGCAGTGGCGCGTGGTGGATTATTGCATGATTTGTTTTATTATGACTGGCGTGAAACCAAGTTTGATCTCGGATCACACGCATTCATCCATCCACGGGTTGCGTTACGTAACGCCGAGAAGTTGACGAAATTGACGCCAATGGAAAAGGATATCATTTTGAAGCATATGTTCGGCGCAACGTTAGCGATGCCGAAATATCGGGAAAGTTTGCTCGTCTCTTTGGTTGATGATTATGAAGCAGAACATGAATTTTTTGGACCATTACGTATGAAGGTGGCCAAACAACTAGATCGGTTCCGAGGCAAGGTCTCCGCCGGTTAATTCAATAATTGGGGGTCATTGCATGTCAGAAATGCTAGCTGACACGGTAACAGAATCCAACGTGGATTTTGAGCTGTGTCCAAAATTTGAAAAGACGTTTTCAATTCTAGGTAAGAAGTGGAATGGACTGATTATCGACGTTTTACTTGAGGATGGGCCGCAACGGTTTAAGAACCTGGCACGGCGGATTCCTAAGTGCAGCGATCGGGTCTTGGTCGTTCGCTTAAAGGAATTGGAAGAAAACGGCATTGTTAGTCGGGTCACGCATTGTGATTCGGCACTGATCGAGTACCGTTTGACCACTAAGGGTCAGGATTTACGGCAAGTGATGGATACGGTTCATGACTGGTCGGATAAGTGGTTTAGTCCAGCTGAATCCTAATCACGGGGTTGACGTGCTGGTAACTTTGCCATAAACTGACAATGTAGATAAAAGCCTTGACGAGAAATAGTAGTTGATTATGGCGTCACAGGGACGGGTGTCACCGATTGAAAGCACCCCGACGACCAAGATTAATGAATTCACTCTCCGAGCTGAAATTGGGCGTTTGTGAAAACAAATAATTTTCCGGTATCCCGACCGTTATGACGGGTATGAGTGTGTGTCGCTTCGGCGATGCAAACAAGGGTGGTACCGCGATGACCTCGTCCCTTTTTTGGGATGGGGTCTTTTTTTGTCCACAACGTGATTATAAATTGGAGGTAGCATATGAGTTTACAAGATCGATTAACCGAATTACGCGATCAAGGCTTGGCTGATATTAAATCAGCTGACGTTTTGAAGAAGGTTAACCAAGTTAAAGTTGATTTGCTTGGGAAAAAAGGACCAATTACGGAAGTTTTGCGTGGGATGCGCGACTTGAGTCCAGAAGAACGGCCTAAGGTTGGGGCCTATGCCAACCAAGTTCGTGACCGTCTGCAAGCTGCAATTGACGAACGCCGAGAAGAACTTGAACAAGCAGCAGTCAATAAGCAATTGGCCGCTGAAAAGTTAGATGTGACCTTGCCAGGTCGTGAAGTCCCACAAGGACAACCACACGTGATTACGCAAATTATCACCCAATTGGAAGACCTGTTCATGGGCATGGGTTACCAAATCGTTGATGGTGATGAAGTTGAAGAGGATTACTATAACTTTGAACGCTTGAATTTACCAAAGGACCATCCCGCACGTGATATGCAGGATACCTTTTACATTACCAAGGACGTGCTCTTGCGGACGCAAACTTCTGCGGACCAACCACGTTCACTTGAAAATCATGATTTCTCAAAGGGCCCGTTAAAAGTGCTCTCACCAGGCCGCGTTTATCGGCGTGACACGGATGATGCGACCCATTCCCATCAATTCCATCAGATTGAAGGGCTAGTAGTCGATAAGCATATCACGATGGCTGACTTGAAAGGTACCTTGATTTTAGTTGCCAAAACGTTGTTTGGTGACCAGTTTGATGTACGGCTGCGGCCAAGCTTCTTCCCATTCACGGAACCGTCCGTTGAAGCTGATGTGACCTGCTTCAACTGTAACGGCAAGGGCTGTGCCATCTGTAAGCAAACGGGTTGGATCGAAGTCTTAGGCGCAGGGATGGTGCATCCCCACGTGTTAGAAATGTCTGGCATTGATCCTGAAGAATACGGTGGCTTTGCCTTTGGTCTCGGACCAGACCGGTTTGCAATGCTGAAGTACGGTGTTGACGATATCCGCAATTTCTATCTCAATGATGTGCGGTTCTTGTCACAGTTCTATAAGAAAGGTTAGGCGTTCACATGAGAATTTCTACGACATGGTTACGCGATTATTTGAAGCTGGACATTCCAGTCGATGAATTAGCAGAAAAAATTGAACGGACGGCCGTTGAAGTTGACGGTGTGATTCGTCCGAGCGAAGGCTTGAAAAAAGTCGTGGTGGGGCATGTATTGACGTGTGAACCCCATCCAGACTCCGACCACCTGCACGTTTGTCAGGTTGACGTCGGTGAAGACGACCCCTTGCAAATCGTCTGTGGTGCACCCAACGTCGCTGCGGGTGAGAAGGTCATCGTTGCTTTACCTAATTCTTGGATCGGTGGACACACCAAGATCAAGAAGAGCAAGATGCGCGGGGTACCGTCAAACGGGATGTTGTGCGCGTTAGACGAATTAGGCTTTGATGAAAAATTAGTGCCTAAGGAAGTCGCAGATGGTATCTTTATTTTGCCAGCTGATGCCACACCGGGTGAACCAGTCTTCTCATACCTGGGAATGGACGATGAGATCATCGATATGTCAGTGACGCCTAATCGCGGTGACATGCTGAGTATGAACGGGACGGCCCATGAACTGGCAGCGATTTACGACCAACAACCAACGATGCTAACGGTCGACTTGCATGAAGACACGGCTCATCCTGCCGCAGACGCATTGCAGGTTCGTGTTGATGCGGATGAACATGACGTGCCAATGTATAAGATGCGTCTGATTCAGAATGTCACGATCAAACCAAGTCCACTATGGCTTCAGATTCGCATCTGGAATGCTGGTATGCGGCCAATCAACAACGTGGTCGATGCCACCAACTACATTTTGATGCAATACGGTCAACCGCTACATGCCTTTGATTTTGACCAATTAAACAACGGTCACATCAACGTGCGGTTAGCCAAAGCCGGGGAACATTTGACGACCCTCGACGGCGAAGACCGCGAATTGTTGCCAACCGATTTATTGATTTGTAGTGACGACCAACCGATCTGTTTGGCAGGGACGATGGGTGGCTTGGATACCGAAGTAACGGATCAAACTACGACGATCGCCCTTGAAGGGGCCGTGTTTGATGCAGTTAAGATTCGTAAAACTGCGCATAACCACGACTTGCATAGTGAAGCCTCGATGCGGTATGAACGCGGCATTGACCACGGTATGACTGCGACGGCCTTGGATGCCGCCGCTGCGATGATTGCTGAATTAGGCGACGGAACGGTTGCTAGTGGCATGGTGATTGGACGCGATGAAGACGTTCAACCTGAAACGGTCAAAATTGATTTGGCTCGTATCAACCATGTTTTAGGTACTGAGTTGTCCCTCGAAACGGTTGCTGACATTTTCAAACGCCTCGATTTCCCAACGACCGTTGATGGCGAGACCTTCACGGTGACGATTCCTTCACGGCGGTGGGATATTCATATTCCAGCTGACTTGATTGAAGAAGTCGCTCGGCTTTATGGTTATGATAACTTGCCAGCTACCTTACCAACTGGTCAACCAACGATTGGTAAACTCAATGAGACGCAACAAGTGATTCGGGATTCACGCAAGTTAATGGAAAGTGCCGGCTTGACGCAAGCCATCAGTTATTCACTGACGACTGAAGCCAAAGCGCGTGCCTTTGCGTTACATGCTAGTGATGTGACCAAGCTGGACTTCCCAATGAGTTCAGAACGTACGACGCTGCGGTTGAGCCTGGTTTCTGGCTTGTTAGATGACTTAGCTTACAACAATGCTCGTAAAGAACATAATGTGGCGTTATACGAAGAAGGACGCGTCTTCTACAGCCAACCTGAGGAAGTCCGGCCTAAGGAAATTGAACACATTGCGGGTGCCATTACTGGTTCGATGGTTCAAAAGAGTTGGGGCGTGGCCGAACAGCCCGTTGATTTCTTCCAAATTAAAGGTATCGTGGCAGGCTACTTGAAGTCATTAGCCTTACAAGATGCTGTGAGTTACGTCGCAACGACTGACCATCCAGAGATGCACCCTGGTCGGACCGCTGACATCTATGTTGGTGATCAATTGGTTGGGTTCGTTGGCGAAGTTCACCCAACGACGGCTAAGGCTTACAAGATTCGTGAAACGTACGTCTTTGAATTGGATTTGACGGCGCTGATTGCCTTACCAAAGGCGCGGCAACAATATCAACCAATTTCGAAGTTCCCAAGTATCACGCGTGACGTGGCGATGTTGATCGATGATGATGTCACCAACGCTGCGGTAGTTGCCTTGATCAACAAGAAGGGCGGCGCACACTTGCGGCAAGTACAGCTGTTTGATGTTTATCATGGCAGCCACGTACCAGCGGGCAAGAAGTCGTTGGCCTACACGTTGACGTATCAAGACCAGAATGCCACTTTGGTCGATGATGACGTCACGACTGCTTTTGAAAAAGTGCTGAATGCACTGACAGATGAACTCGGTGCCGAGATTCGTTAGTTAGCTGCTCAAGCGATGAAACGCCGAATGATTTAAGGTCATTCGGCGTTTCGTGATTCAGGAGAACGTATTCCGATGGTTAAGTTGGCATGAAGGATCCGTCACCTAATATTCAATGGTTAATTGTACCTAAATAGGTGGCTGTTCATTTGCCATTCGGCCGGCTTCCCGACTGGAGGGGGTGGCTGACAATGCTCAGTAGCCAAATTATTCTTAGTCGGAAGTGGGCTACTTTCGGCTTACGTTCCAGCAATTGTCAGCCAGCCCCGGAGGTCGGAATAGAACGACGCGCTTGGCTGACAAACAGTAATTCGGCTAAATGGCACCTTTCAATCATCGTTAATACCCAATAATAACGAGCACAACACAGGTGCAGAACCTAAAAAAATATAAAACTAGTCGCGAACTAGTGCAAACTGGGCGTCAGTTTTGTATAATTGATAGGATTAATCAATAAATGGAGGGGCGAGTCTTGAATAACAACCAGGATAACCAGGATCAAAAAGATCAAAATGATCAACAGGATCATGGGGTAAGTGAGCCAAATCGTGTCGATCAAAAAGAACGTAAAAAGTTCTCCAAGCGCGTTATTGGTGGTGTCGTTGGTATCTTAATCGCGTTGTTAGTCATTATCGGGGTGCTGGGGTACCGGTATTTTGATAATGCAACGCAACCTTACAATAGCAAGGATAATCGGGTCGTCCAAGTTGATATCCCGTACGGCGCAAGTAGTAAGAAGATTGCCGATATCCTCCAGCGTGACAAAGTGATCAAGAGTGGCTTTGTGTTTGAATATTGGACCAAAGCGCATAACTTGTCGAACTTCCACGCCGGCTATTATCAGTTGAAGCCATCAATGTCGCTGTCGCAAATTGCGAAGGCACTGAACAAGGGTGGTTCATCTGAACCACTGCAAAGTTCCAGCGGTAAGGTCTTAATTGTCGAAGGTAGTCAGATTAAGACGATTGCCAAGACGGTTCAGAAGCAAACTGACTTCACGTCGGCAGAATTTTTTGCCTTGATGAAGAATGAAACATTCATCAAATCATTGGCTAAGAAATATCCGCAACTGTTGGGCTCAGCGATGAGTGCTAAAAAAGTACGTTATCGCCTTGAAGGCTACTTGTTCCCTGCAACTTACGTGGTGGGTAAGAAGACCACGTTGAAGCAGTTAGTCACCCAAATGGTTTCTAAGACTAATGACGAGCTAGAACCATACTATGCGAAGATCAAGAAGTCGAAGATGTCCGTGCAAGAAGTGATGACGTTAGCTTCATTGGTTGAGCGT
This sequence comes from Lactiplantibacillus sp. 7.2.4, assembly GCF_018991185.1. Taxonomy (NCBI): domain Bacteria; kingdom Bacillati; phylum Bacillota; class Bacilli; order Lactobacillales; family Lactobacillaceae; genus Lactiplantibacillus; species Lactiplantibacillus sp. 7.2.4. The sequence goes on along the minus strand of NZ_JAGYGS010000020.1, from coordinate 40,333 downwards.
GAAGGTAGTACGACGAAGGATCGCCGTTTGATTGCGGGTGTCTTCTTGAATCGATTAGCCGCTAAATGGCGACTTGATTCAGATATTTCCGTGTTCTATGCGATTAATTCTAACAAGTCGACGTTAACGAACAAGGACTTGCAAAATGATTCACCATATAACTTGCGACTACACTTGGGTTACGGCCCTGGACCATTCAACAGTCCAAGCTTGACTTCAATCAAGGCTGTGCTTGATCCAGCGCAACGTAGCAAGGGTTACATGTACTTTGTCGCTGATTTGAAGACCGGTGACGTCTACTACGCGAAGACCGCAGCTGGGCATGCAGCAAATATCAAAAAGGTTTCGAAACACAACGAAGCCGCTGAAAAATAAGAATGAGGCGACACTTAAATGACGGAAAATAAACATCGCCGCCCCGTAGTCATCGGGGTAACGGGTGGTTCAGGTAGTGGCAAAACGACGGTTAGTAACGCAATCTACAATCAATTATCTGGTCAATCATTGCTGATTTTACAGCAAGATTCATACTACAATGACCAGAGTGAGATGACGATGGCCGAGCGCCACGCTGTCAACTACGACCATCCCTTGGCCTTTGACACTGATTTGATGATTAAGCAAATCAAGCAGTTACTAGATTATCAACCGATTGAAAAGCCGGTTTATGATTATGAACAATACACGCGGAGCGCGAAGACGATTCATCAAGAACCGCGTGATGTGATTATCGTGGAAGGCGTGCTGATTTTAGATGACCAACGTCTCCGTGATTTGATGGATATTAAGGTGTTCGTTGATACCGACGATGATATTCGAATCATTCGTCGGATCCAGCGCGATATTAAGGAACGTGGCCGAACCCTTGATTCAGTTATTAATCAGTATCTAGCAACGGTAAAACCGATGTATCATCAGTTTGTGGAGCCAACCAAGCGTTACGCGGACTTAATTGTCCCTGAAGGTGGGGAAAATGAAGTCGCGATTGACTTGCTGACGACTAAGGTCCGTTCTATTTTATAAAAATAACGTCTAAACCAGCACCATTTCGAATTTTAACGTTTACATTTAAAATTCGAAATGGTAGGCTGGTTTTTGATAACTATATTTTCTATTCGAGGAGTGAAACACATTGGCTGAAGAAAAAACATATCCAATGACAGAAGAAGGGAAGGTCAAGCTTGAAAAGGAGCTTGAAGACCTTCGGATTAACCAACGTCCAGAAATTATCAACCGGATCAAGATTGCTCGGAGTTACGGCGACTTATCCGAAAATTCTGAATACGAATCTGCTAAGAATGAACAGAGTTTGTTAGAAAACCGGATCAAGACGGTTGAACACATGCTTCAATACGCTGAAATCATTGATAGCGATAAGATTGATGAAACTGAAGTCTCAGTTGGTAAGATTGTGACTTTCAAAGAATTGCCGGATGAAGAACCAGAATCATATACCATCGTGGGTGCCGCTGAAGCAGACCCAATGGTGGGTAAGATTTCAAACGACTCACCAATTGCCAAGGGTCTAATTGGTCACCACGTCGATGAAGAAGTGGCCATCAATATCCCTGCTGGTACGATGACGGTCAAGATTTTAAAAGTTGAAAACGCGTAATTAATGCGTAAAATTCCCAGTGCAAGCCAATGATTGGCGGGCACTGGGAATTTTTTTGACTCGGGAACCAAAAGATCAGAATAAGCGGCTAACAGTTATTCTGGTCGCATATGAATGAAGCGTTAGTGACGAAACGACCGCCTAGCACAGATAAGTCTGTACGAGGCGGTCGTAATTGTAGAATAATGCTCTGGACTGTTTGTCTGGATGCTTGGTACATGCAACTTACTCAAAAAAGCGGGCACGAAAATTAGTTGGTAATCGCAATATTCCGTTGTATCAAGACTTTTTGCCAACTGAAATTCTGCATCAGTTCGATTGAATCACTGAAGAATCAGTTACTAATTGTCGGTTTTAACCCCAAAAGCGACTAGCATAGCCTCAATGAAAATTGTTCGAGCACGTATCGGTTAGCTTGATTAATGTTATCTCTAACGCCTACCAGTAGGATCTTACGTGTGCTAGCTAGCGAACGTAAGCTCACCGTTTTATTCATGAAGCCAGATCAAGGAACGAGCTAGATATAAATAATTCGTAATTCACCCAGCGAGACGCTCCCGTTGATTGTCACACCTGGCCCAGCTGTTAAGGGGGTGCCTTCAGTGGAGACGTGGCCCATTGAATTGCTGATAGCTTCTTGGACTTGCCAAGTTTTTGGTAGGTAGAGTTCCAAACTCCCTAGTGAGACATCGACTGAAATTGTGGCTTGGTTGTCTTGGATATTGACATCATCGAAGTAGACTTTGGCCCCAGCCATTGAGACGTCTAAGGTTGCTGACTTGAAATGCTCGCTGTGAATGTAGCGGATACTGTTGCCCAGCGAGATATCCAGATTGACGTGGTCGTCATTGATGGTCCCGACGTTCTCTTCGGTGTCTCGATGATGCTCATGATGGTGATAATGGCTACGATGATAACGATAGTACCGGGGACGAATCAACATGCTGAGCCCAATACTAAGCAGGAGGGCGGCGCCTAGAATCGTCCAAGGCACTAACCGTGTAATGCCCAGTGGCCGGGCATAGATGATGGTGAGAAACGCCACTGAGAAGACGATTCCGGACATGTTTAAGTATCGTAAACTACTTCCTAAGCAGGCGACCAGAATCAAGGTGAAGAAGACGGTCAACAGGCTGAGATGATAACTGAACAGGCCCAGTTGGCTGGTGATTAGAATCACCGCACTTGCAATCAGGAAGATCGGCCAAAACCAATTTTTTCGCATTTATAACAGTCCTTTCTGTTCAAGCCGATACTTCAGAGGGGAATAGTATCGACGTGAGGCATACAATTGTTTGGGAGAATCGTGAAACGCAATCAGGTTGCCAGTCAACGTTTTCGTTAGGGCATAAACTTGGTGGGTGTTCACGATGGCGGATTTTGAGACTCGCATGAATTCGCTGGGCAATTTGTCACCAACCGCAGTTAGGGAGTGGTTGACGCGGTAGACACCGGTACGCGTATGCGCCGCGACCTGGTGACCCGTGGCTTCGATAAATAGGATGTCGGTGACTGGCAGTTGAATTAACTGACCACGTTGTGAAACGGTTAACGTAACCACCGCCGAGACTAGATTTTCTAATGCCGCCACCAACGCATCAGAATCAGGATAGTCATCAGGAATTTCTAACGTGATCCTGGGCACGTCGATTTCTGAGTTCTGGATAAGATGCACCTTCATGGGTTTCACCTCCTTGAGTAATCTAAGTACACCACAAACCTTACGTGCTGTAAATCAGAATTCCCCCAGTGGTCATTTTGTCGGCGCAAGTGGTTTTTACCTTGCTCACTGACTGTCAATGTTGCGTTTTGTCGCTAAAACGGGCACAATGATTGTAAACGATTCCAATAATGAGGTGGCAAATATGAAAATAACGATTACGGATGCAGCAAGCAAGTGGTTTCATGATGACATGGGTGTGACGACTGGAAACGGGGTCCGCTTCTATGGCAAAACTTATGGCAAAACGGCGGTTCACAGTGGCTTCTCCATTGGTATCATGCGTGACGACGAACCTCACCAACCGATTGCGATGACCGAAAAAGACGGTGTCAACTACTATGTCAATGACCGTGACGAGTGGTTCTTTACGGGCTATGATCTAACCGTCGACTTTGACGAAGCAAACGATGGTCCGAAATACGAATACACCCCTAACAATGAATAGGACACTTGAAACGGCTAATGACAATTTATATTATATTGTGCCAGGCAAATTTGACCTGAATCATGATTAAATCATGCCAGTTGGTGGATTCCTGTTCGTCAGCCGATGCGCGCCCTAGTCCGACTTCCGGGGCCGGCTGACAACGCTGGAACAGGGCGGACATCGATTTGAACTCACGCAGAAACTTACTGCGCAATTTCAAATTCGAGTCTTCTTCTAGCCCGGGAAATTCGCCCGGACAAGAAGAATTTCGCCCTTGAGCATTGTCAGCCGGCCCCTACAGTCGGAAACCCGCTCGAATGGCGGATGAACGGCCACCTATTTGGGTGCAATTGACCACTTAATATTAGGCGGCTTGTCCTTCCAGAAAGCTCTTAATCGGTATCGATGATGATTTATGGCATTTAGTTACTGAGAAGATTATCTGAATATTATTCGCCCATCGCAAGATTACAAATTTCAATGTTAACTAGTGTTGAAATTTGTAGATAAAATGACCTTCGTTTAGAATTCGAGACTTTCCTATCTCAGGTGACTAGAGAAAATTCTGACAATTTCAGTGAAACTGCGTGTCCGAAGTATTAAATAATGGTTTAGGAAGCTGAGCAATCGGTAGAACCCATTCTGATTGTTGAATGTCAAAATGACTGTCTACTGAGAACCAACGACCATGTCATCAAAAGTTGGGTCCACACATGTCTGCCTTTCGAATACCATCCCGGCTGGAAGGTGTTTCTGACAATGCTAAGCGTTTTTCAGAGTGTGAGGTTCAGACGGGTTGGGACTGAGGATTAGCCTAGCTAGAGCGTTAAGCGGTGAACTTCCGCTTGGCGTTCTGGCGTAGCTAACCGGAAGTCCCAGTTTGACCCGAGCACGTTTCATCCATACTGCAGCTAACGTGAAAGACCAGTATTTAAGACGTGGTTTATCGGCTTAAATCTGTGTCCTCCACGTTCCAGCGTTGTCAGAAATGCCTGTAAGCCGGTGTAGGACGCATCCACCACAGAAAGTTTACGGTAACTCGCACCGTTTTCAGCGGTCTATAGCTGGCAGCACTTGAACTTAGGAAATAGCATGATTTAATATAATTCAGTACGCAAAAAAATCAGTGCAGTCAGAATCTAAAAAAATTCTGACTGCACTGATTTTTAATAACTAACTAATTTGCGTGGTTGCGACGACGGCGGCGAATAACGAACCAGCCGAGCGTGCCAATTGCGCTAACACCGGTGATGATGCTCCCGGTGACTAGGAACGGTGGTCGATACGTGAGTGTCACGGTGTGCTTGCCTTTGCTGAGCGGTACCGCGACGAACGTGTTGATGACCTTCTTAGTGGCAACGGACTTGCCATCAACGGTCGCGTGCCAGCCTTTAGAATACGGAATCGTCGTCATCAAGACTTGGTGGTTGTGCTTGATATTAATGGTCCCAGTAATCTTGCGGTTAGAGTGAGCGCTGATGTTCCACGGTGCTTGCTGGAGCTTCTTGGCCGAAGTCTTAAATTGCGAGTTGTCCAACTTGTAAAGCGTAAAGTTTTGTAACCAGAGGGAGGTCTTCTTCATTTGAATCCCAAAGGTGACCGTTTTGCCTTTACTATTTGAAGCGACATTCACTGCAATCGTATGACGGTAGGTCGGATATTGCTTGAGTTCCTTACCGTTGATGTAGAAACTAGCATTCGACGTTGTTAAGTTTGCGCCCAACGTGATGTAGTAAGAATCATTGGTCGTTGGGGTGAACTTGAAGTAAATGGAACCGGTCTTGCTGAGATTTTCTTTATTCAAAACGGCACCAGTCAGTGTCGTGACCTTTTTAACGTTTTGAAAAACGACTTCGTTAAAGTTTTCAGCACTGATCAGGCTGCTCGTCGAACGGTTAGCGAGCGTTTGGTAAATGAGCTCTTGTCGGGCAATCGGATCACCAGTCGTCTTGGAGACTTTTAGTTTGGTAATCTTATCAGAAGCCGCAAATCCTAAGCCTAACGCATACGGATTCTTGTAAGTCGTGACTTTGCTGGTGCTGAGCTTATTGGATTTCTGATAGTTCGTCAAATCCTTCTTGGTGCTCGTCACCGGAATATAGCTTCGATAGTTCGTATTGTCATTTTGCGACGTGGGAACCTTCTTATCCATGAAGTATTGCATGTCTAAGAGTGAATCGGTAATCATGGTACCGTTTGTGTAGGCGACGACGCCATCACCATCTGGTTGACCGATTGAGCCAAAGAAATTCGGAATGATGCTTTCAAACGTCGAACTGAAATGGTCAGCGCCATTATAAGCTGCTTGCATCGGATCATCCTTGGTCCGTGTAAAGGTCTTGCCAATTCGGTAAAAGCCCTTGCCGTTTGCTTTGATTTTATTAACGGCGTTATCTAAAGCCGTCGTATACTTGCCAAATTCTGATTGTGAGACGTACGAAATATTATTCAATGACGCCACAACGTTGATCGACATGTCCGTCGCAACCAGGATGAGCGCGACAATTTGGTAAATCAGACGCCGCTGTTTAGGCAGCGTCAAGAAGATCAACGTAAGCGCAGCTAAGGCAATCGTAATCAAGAGGTTGGCTTGCGTGACGTACGACACTTTCTTGATGTTTAAATAGACGGTCGTAAACAGCCCAACGGTCAAGGCCAGCATCGTGAGCGCTTGCCAGAGCTTGATCGTAATCTTGTCGGCCATTGCTTGAGCACCGAGCCAGACAATCCAGAAACAGAAGACAAATGAGAAGCGGTACGGATACCAGGCTGGGAATTGATCTGCGTGCCACAGCAAGTCTAATGGTTCGTAGCAGAATGACAATAGAATAAAGCCAGTGACTAATAGGGCACTCAGCTTAACGGTCCACTTGAATCGGCGGCGTAAGAAGAACAGAATAAACGCAAAAATTGCAAACCAGGCAACGTAGAAGTTCGGTTGACCCGAAGGCATCTGGTCAAAGTTAAAGGTCCCAGTCACAAACTTCGCTAGCATCTTCCAGGGCGCATATTCTAGCTTCCAATGAATCTTTGTTTCATTATATTGGGCTTTACTTTGAATCAACGCCCAGAAGGTTGGTAGTAGCAACCATGCGGAGAGCGCAGCTGCCAGTAAGCCACCCCAAGCGAACTTAAGGGCGTGTTTGACCATCGTTTTGAAGTCTTGCCAGTACTTAGTTGCGCCATACAACCAGTACAAACAACTAAACAAGACGACCATGTAACCCATATAGTAGTTGTCAATCAGCATTACCGCGAGCCAACCTGCAAAGTCGCGGACCTTGCCCGTTGTGAATAGGCGTTCCAACCCTAAAATAACCAGTGGCAGAATTGCAACGGTATCCAACCAGATCATGTTTAATTGGTTGGCAACCATCCAACCCATTAAGGCGTAGGCGGTACTGAAAGTTGGCACCAACCAGCCCTTTTGCGTGTGGGTCTTCGTCAATAGCCAGGCAAAGGAGAGTCCGGCAAAACCATACTTTAAGACCGTTACGATAAAAATACCGGTGGTGATTGATTGACCAGGGAAGAATAAATAGATTAAATTAAAGGGACTCATTAAGTAGTAAGCCCAGACCCCGACCATTTCACCACCAATGGTTTTGGAGAACGAATAGAATAGCGCACTTGGATCGTGCAGGAGCGTATGTCGGAAATAGGCGAATAGGTCCACGTATTGCTGACCCAAGTCGACCGTCAACAAACTGCTTGATCCAAATGGGGCCATGTGCCGGTAGATAAAGTAACCGGTCATAATCAGTAAGGGTAACCAAAAACTGATCCATAGCGGCCACGTCCGCTTATCAAAAAAACGCCGAAGTTTCACAAATTGCCACCTCAATCTCTAATAATTCATCGCCGCGCAGAAAAATAATCAAAAAAACATTAAAATCCGCAATATCGGCTGAAATTTTTATGTCTATCGTTTAGAATAACATAAGTGTGGTATTTATCTAGGATTGCTAGTATCATCTGGTAAATTTTTGCGAAATGTTTACCAAATTAAGAATGGGAGCGCCTGAGAATTGAAATTTTTTAAGAAAATTACCATAAATCGTGATCCCAACAAGTCGCATATTCCATTTCGGCTGAACTTCTTGTTCTTCATTGTCTTCTTGTTGTTTGCCGCGTTGATTGCACAGTTAGCTTACTTACAAGTGGACTACGGTCAGAAATTCCGTAGTACTGTGAACTCGGCCAATAACACGACTGCGACGGGCAAGGTTCAACGGGGATCGATTTATGATTCGACCGGACGGGTCTTAGTGGGTAACAAGTCCCACCAAGCGATTCAATATACGAAGGGGCTGTCAGTTGCGTCAACCAAAATGTACGAGGTTGCCAATAAGTTAGGTGAATACCTAACCATTTCAACTTCGACCATGACGGATCGTAACTTGGCTGACTATTACTTAGCGGGGGCTGCCAACTTAAAGGCAGTGTCTAAGAAGGTCAAAACATCTACCGATGATGATGTCTTGTATGCCCGAGAAGTGGCCTACACGGAGAAGCATATCGTTCAAAATATGACGGATGCACAAAAGAATGCGGCGGCCATCTATTATAAGATGAATTCCGCCTATTCATTGTCGACGGTCAATATCAAGTCGACTGGCGTTACGAGTACCGAGCTCGCTGAGATTGGTGAACATCAATCAGAGATGCCTGGTATCAAGGTCGGAACCAGTTGGACTCGGAGTTATCCGAACGGAACCGACTTGAGTAGTGTGCTGGGAACAGTCACGACTGAAAAGCAAGGGTTGCCTAGTGACAACATCAAGACCTTGCTTGCTGAGGGTTATTCACGGGATGATTCCGTGGGTCAAAGTCAGTTGGAAAAGCAGTATGAAAATGTGCTGAGTGGGACCAAGTCACAGACCGAGGTCAAAACTCAGGATGGGGTCATCCAAAAAGAAATCAAGAAGTATGGTGGTAAAAAAGGTGACAACATTCAGCTGACGGTTAACTCGAAGTTCCAAAAGAAGGTCCAACATATTATTATGTCGGAAGCCAAAACGGTGGGTTCAGCTAATGCCTATTCACCAGGGGCATACGCCGTTGTGATGAATCCGTCGACCGGGGCGATCTATGCCTTGGCGGGTGCCAGCCGGAACTTATCGACTGGGAAGGTTACTGAAAATGCCTTAGGAACCATCAACCAATCCTTTGTTATGGGGTCGGTTGTCAAGGGGGCCACTGTCATGGGGGCTTTGCAAGATGGCGTAATTACGCCAACTAACAGTACCTTGACTGATACGCCAATCAAGTTAGCTGGGACTGCTTCTAAGAGTTCTTGGTTCAACAAGACTGGGAGCGCAAGTATTTCGTTGAATGCTTCGACCGCGATGGAAGTTTCTTCTAACTCCTACATGATGCAATTAGCCATGAAGGAAGGAAACTTCAATTATTCTTCTGGTAAGGCCTTGACGATGTCCAATTCAGTCTTTGCCAAGCTTCGTGGCTACTTCAACGAGTTCGGTCTCGGTGTCAAAACGGGGATTGATTTGCCTGGTGAAGCCACTGGTTATGAAGGTTCCTCTGCACAAAAGGATATTGGTAAAGCGTTAGACTTGTCCTACGGGAACTATGACTCTTACACGACGATCCAATTAGCACAATACATCGCCACGATGGCTAATGGTGGTCGGCGAATTGCTCCCCATATCGTGTCTGCGATTACGGGAACCAAGGCCAATGGGTCACAAGGGGCCGTAAAGACCAACGTGAAGCCACGGGTCTTAAATACGATCGACGTGCCATCATCATACTTTGATGTGGTGCATACCGGTTATTGGGACGTGGTTCATGGGACTAGCACTTACAAGACAGGGAGCGCACTTGAAAACTTATCACCTGCCGTTGCCGCCAAGTCTGGGACTGCCGAAACTTATCATGGGACGACGTCGACTGAAACACTGAGTTTAGTAACGTATGCACCATATAAGAATCCGAAGGTCGTCATCGCGATTGCCTTTCCTGGAATCACTGCAACTAATGGGGCATATAACACCACGACTGCAACCCAAATTTATAAAGCGTTCTGGAAGTATTACAACAAATAATCACTGATTTTTGATACCAGTATCTTAATTGATGCTGGTATTTTTTAGTCATTAATGGTATAGTAGTTCAAGTTAAGGGTTCCGGCCCTGTAATATGCGAATGAGTTTGGAGGGTCAACAACATGCGGGTACACATTACACTTGAATGTACAGAATGCCATGAACGCAACTACTTATCTTCAAAGAACCGCCGGAACAATCCGGACCGGGTTGAATTTAAGAAGTATTGTCCACGGGAACACAAAGTGACATTACATCGTGAAACAAAATAACAACGGGGACTCCTGTTGTTTTTTCTGTAACATTGTCATCAGACAATGGGTTTCTCATTTGTTGGCAACTGCCAAATTGAATTTTCAATTTGACATGTTAATGAATGAGATTTTTTTATACCAATGAATTTACGGAGGTGACTGACGTGGAGAAGCGCGCATTTCGCAAACAGCAGTTACAACGATTGAGCCAGCTTTCAGATTCAGCTCGTCAGCAGCAGAACCTGGCCTTACAACGACAATTGTTTGCTCATTCAGCCTGGCAAGCGGCACAGGTCGTCGCCATCACGCTTAGTGGCGACATCGAAGTCGCGACGCAGCCGTTAATCGAGCGTGCCTGGGCGGAGGGAAAGACGGTCGTGATCCCTAAGACGTTACCCCATCGGCAGATGGCCTTTTACCCATACACGTCGACGACTAAGCTTGCACGCACGAGTTTTGGCTTATCAGAGCCAGTCGCTGGTCAGCCAATCGCTAAATCAGCGATTGATTTGATCCTAGTACCCGGTTTGGGCTACAGTCGTGATCGACATGCCCGCATCGGCTTTGGCGGTGGCTATTATGACCGCTACCTGGCGGACTATGCTGGTACCAAGTTAACGCTGGCATATAACGAAATGGCTTTCGAACACGCCGAGTGGCCAGTGGATGACTATGATATTTTACTAGACGAGCTCTTGGTAGCAGGGGATGGACAAAATGACAAGAATTAGACGATGGTGGCAAATGGAGCCTGCAATCACCCAGATTATTTTAGGGATTACGGTGGCAGTCTTCCTAATCGAATGGCTGATGGGTGACGGTGCCACGCTAGTCTTTAACGCCATCGGTGCGAAGAATAACCAGGCAATCGCAGCCGGTCAGTGGTGGCGGTTCATCACGCCGATGTTCTTACATATGGGGCTGACACACATCGCGTTAAACGGTGTTGTCATCTACTTTATGGGGATGCAGATTGAAGCGATGTACGGTCACTGGCGGATGCTGGCACTTTATATGCTCGGCGGCATCAGTGGTAACATCATGAGCTTTGCGTTATCGACCAACCAATCTGTCGGGGCCAGTACGGCATGCTTTGCCTTATTTGGCGCTTTCCTGACGATTGGTGAATCTTTCTGGGAGAATCCCGTGATTCGGCAGTTGACCAATCAGTTCCTATTGTTGACCATTTTAAACTTGGTCTTTGATATGTTCTCGAATGGCATTGATATTTGGGGCCACGTGGGCGGCCTTGCAGGTGGCTTTTTACTAGGCTACGTCCTCGGAGTGCCACGAATCGGGAAGATTGCGCCGCTCAAACGAATCGTCGCTGGCGTGGTGTTAGTCGTTGGCTGGCTCGCACTACTAAAAATGGGTTTTACAAATGTTAATTTAACTGTATAATTAATCGAGGATATGCACATGAAAACACTTTACGACGTCCAACAATTACTTAAAAAATTTGGCGTGTACGTGTACGTGGGCAAACGTATTTGGGACATCGAACTAATGGCCATCGAGATTGATCATCTTTATCAGGCCGGTGTGATCAACCCGAAGCTGTATGCCCGCGTCAAACTCGTATTGAGTCATGAGCACCGGATAGAAGCAGAACGCGCCCGTGAAGACACGGCGCAGGACTAATGGAGGGATTTAGCAGCATGGATCGTAAGTTAATCGGAGTCGACCTTGGTGGGACGACAACTAAGTTTGCTATTTTAACGGAAAATGGCGATATTCAACAAAAGTGGAGCATTGAAACCACGATTTTGGATGAAGGTTCACACATCGTGCCGAACATCATCGATTCAATCAACCACCACATCGATTTATACAAGATGGACCGCTCACAATTTATCGGTATCGGGATGGGAACACCCGGGACGGTCGACTTGGAAAAGGGAACGGTTATCGGTGCCTACAACTTGAACTGGAAGACTTTACAACCAGTTAAGGAACAGATTGAAAAGGGAACTGGTATCAAGTTCACTTTGGACAATGACGCCAACGTGGCTGCTTTAGGTGAACGCTGGAAGGGCGCTGGCGAAAATGGTAGCGACGTGGTCTTCGTGACACTCGGTACTGGTGTTGGTGGCGGAATCATCGCTGATGGCCGTTTACTTCACGGGATTGCCGGTGGCGCTGGCGAAATCGGCCACGTGACCGTTGAACCAAATGGTTACATGTGTACTTGTGGTAAGAAGGGGTGTCTTGAACAATACGCTTCTGCGACTGGTGTTGTCCACGTTGCGCGTGACATGGCTGAAGAATTCTCTGGTGACTCTAAGCTGAAGCAACTCTTAGACAACGGTGAAGAAATCAGTTCTAAAATCACCTTTGACTTAGCAAAGGAAGGCGACGTCTTAGCTAAGCGGGTCGTTGACCGTGTCTCATATTACTTAGGATTGGCCTTAGCCAACGTTGGTAACACGATGAACCCATCTTCAATTATCATTGGTGGTGGCGTTTCAGCTGCCGGTGACTTCTTGTTGAACCAAGTGGTTGATTACTTCAAGCAATTCACTTTCCCAACTATCCGTGATACGACCATCTTGAAGTTGGCCGTTTTAGGTAACGATGCTGGTGTGATTGGCGCTGGTTCATTAGCACAACGGTTTATTTAAGCTAAATATCTGGTTAAAAAAGAAGCCCTGAACATATCGTCAGTGGCTTCTTTTTTTGAAACTAGTCAGGATTACTTGCGCTAATTTCTGATTTGATCGTTTAGCGCTGATGGAACGTGGCTGCTGTTCGACCAGTGATGCGAGCTGCGTGAAAAGCGGAGGTGGTTACCAATGGCAAATTTATTATTATCTTCACGTGCATTGTGCAATCAGGCCATAACGGATGCTTTTTTAGCCCTAGTCAAGCCCAATGCGACGATTGTGATTATCGTCAATTCTGTTACAGAAGGAAAACGCCATCCCCAGATGCAAGCTTTACAACGAACGATCCAGCAACTCGGATTTGAACACGTGGCGCTGTTAGATGTGTTGACGGATGATTTGGCGATATTGGAGACGGCGGATGCAATTGTTTTGAATGGTGGCTACGAATTTTTGTTGCTAAGCAATTTACGCAAGATGAACCTGCTGACGCGATTCAGACAGTTAGCACTTGCTGGTAAAACATTTTATGGCATTAGTGCCGGTGCCATTCTGTTGGGCCCGGATCTGGACTTGTATACGCAACTGTATCCAGAAGATAATACGGAACAGCTGACGCACGCGCCGGCCATCAATGCGACCCCAATTCGCATTTACCCGCATTATGACGCTCATTGTCAACTTAATCCTAATTTACCAAGTTTAATTACGGACTGGGAACGGCAGACTGGGTCGCACGTGACGCGGTTGACGAATGACCAGGGGTTACGGATTCGTGGTACAGAAGTTCAGCTCATTCAGCCGGCATTGCAATGAGTTCGACTGCTGACTGTTGGGCAATAAAGATTATCCAAACGCGCTAGTTATTGAGGCCAAAAGTAGCCAATGCGTAACGCGTTGTGCTAGTTATTTTTTTAGTGGCGCGATGATTAAATCATACCAATTGTTTGGCTCACTGTTTGTCAGCCGGTGCCCGCCTTAGTCCGAATTCTGGGGCTGACTGACAATAGCTGGAACATAGCCGAACATCGATTTGAACTCACGCAGAAACCCATGGCGTAATTCGTAATATCGCAGTAGTCAGTTTAATCGATTCTACCAGATGACGTTGTGCGGACTCGTAGGCAGAACATGTTTGAAATGATTAGTAACGGTTTAATCAATGCATTTCCCGCTTACCCCTAGTAAAAGTAAGCGGTTTTGTGTAAAATAGGTAAGTGGAAATTAGGAGGGATAACGTGGTTTTAGGTGCAGTAAGCGGTCTGACTTATGTTAACATTGTGTTAGTTATCATAATTGCAGCCTACTTTATTTATGAGTTATATAGTTATATTCGGCGCCGGCAAGTTTCGACGATGCTGGACGAAGCTGAATTTCAAGCTGGGATGCGGAAGGCCCAAGTCATTGATTTGCGTGAGAAGAAAGATTTCGATGCCGGTCATATCTTGGGTGCCCGTAACATTCCATTCAATAGTTTGAAGGTCCGGATGGGCGAGCTTCGTAAGGACATGCCAATCTACGTTTATGACCAAACCCACACGTTAAGCACACGGGCAGTGGTAACTTTAGCTAAAAATGGTTATTCACGGCTATACATTTTAAAACCCGGATATGCACGTTGGGAAGGCAAGACGAAAAAAGCGAAGTATTAAAAAATGGCGGCTAGAACAACAACTTGTTCAGCCACCATTTTTTAGTTAATTAACCGTTGTGAGCAGAGCGACTCTTGCGCAAAGCCTTTTTACGGTTTTCTTCGAATTTGTTTTCTTGGTCTTCGATTGGGTCTACCACTTGTTTCTTAAATGATAAGACAGAACCAATCACAGCGCCGGCAGTTGCAACAACTCCGAATAAGAAGCCACGAGTAAATGATTTCATTAGTTAAACCTCCTAGCAATTGTTAGTTTTATTATGCTTGTTTTGCGTGAAGATAGCAATCAATTCAAACTAAATTTTATAAATGTGGGGTGAAAAAAGATGCTGACTAAGATTATTGCCCATCGTGGGAGTAAGGGGACCCGTCCTGAAAATACGCTACCAGCGTTTATTGCAGCACTGGAAGATGGTGCGGATGGCATCGAGACGGACGTGCACTTGTCGCAAGACGGACATCTCATCATTATGCACGATGAACAGGTCGACCGTACGGCCACTGGAACTGGGTATATCAAAGACTTGACGCTGGCGGAATTAAAACAACTCGATGCTGGTGTCAAATACGATCCGGCCTATGTTGGAACACGGATTCCAACCTTGGATGAAGTCGTTCAGCTCCTGATTGAACGCCAGTTTACCGGTATTTTTAATCTCGAGATCAAAACCAATAAGATCCATTATGACGGCATTGAAGATTTAGTCGCAGATTATTTCAAACACCATTCCGTCCCATTTACTTTGGTTTATTCAAGTTTTTATGGTAAGTCGATCGAGCGCCTGCACATCTTGCAACCAGAAGTAGAATCCGACAGTCTCTTCAAGGCTAAAGTTCAAACGGCCAAACGATTGCACGCGCAACACATTGTCTTAGGTTATCATCCGGATATGCGCTGGGTTCGCTTTCATTGGTTCCTGTTACCCAAAGTCCAGTTACGACCCTGGACGGTCAATACGGCTCGTGATATGCGTTTTTGTTACCGCCATCGCTTTGCCGGCCTGATTACGGATTATCCTGGGTTGGCACGCCAAATTCGGCAACAAGTTCAAGGAGGTTAGAGACGTGGCCACAATACCTAAACATAAAGTTCTTTTGATCGCTGGACCGACCGCGGTCGGCAAAACGGCGCTTTCACTGGCGCTCGCAAAGCAATTGAATGGCGAAATTATCTCCGGTGACTCGATGCAAGTTTATCGGCATCTGGACATTGGGACGGCCAAAATCATGCCTGACGAACGTGCGGGCATTCCGCACTACTTGATCGATATTAAAACGGTTGATCAACGCTTTACGGTCGCCGAGTTCGTGAGCCGCGCCACGGCACTG
The DNA here is from genome assembly GCF_018991185.1 of Lactiplantibacillus sp. 7.2.4. Classification (NCBI taxonomy): domain Bacteria; kingdom Bacillati; phylum Bacillota; class Bacilli; order Lactobacillales; family Lactobacillaceae; genus Lactiplantibacillus; species Lactiplantibacillus sp. 7.2.4. The sequence continues at coordinate 24,666 of NZ_JAGYGS010000020.1, read as the reverse complement.
ATCAATGACATCACTGCCCGGGGAAAACTGCCAATCATCGTTGGCGGTACCGGTTTTTACTTACAGTCACTCTTGGCAGGGTATCAGTTCGGACCCAACGACAATGCGCCTGATATGGCGTATCGCCAGCAATGGTTTGACCGTGCAGCCAATGCCGGCAATCAGGCGGTCTGGGATGCCTTGAATCAACGGGACCCCCAAGCGGCGGCAGCGATTGCACCTGCTAATCTGGTTCGGGTCGTGCGGGCGCTGGAGTATCTGCATACGACCGGCCAACTGTTTTCGGCTCAAGCTGACACCGCTACTGAAACGCTCGACGCATACACACTCTGTCTGACGGCGGAACGATCGCTGCTCTATGACCGAATCAATCAGCGAGTCGATTTAATGCTGAATGTTGGTCTAGAAGCGGAAGCGCGTTGGCTGTACGACCAGGGGGGTGCGGACTTGCCAGCGGGTAAGGGCATCGGCTACCACGAGTGGTTCCCATATTTTGCCGGCACGCAATCACGTGACGCGACCATTGCGGCCATCAAACAAGATTCGCGGCGGTACGCTAAACGCCAATTGACCTGGTTCCGCAACAAGATGACCGTCGATTGGGTCGACTTATTGGAACACCCCGAATTACGGGCGTCAATCGACCAACGGCTGGCTAGTTGGTTAAGCTAATTATAAATTGGTATACCTAAGATAAAAACATGTGATATTTTCTAACATGATTGATTGACATTCAATAATAACATTGATATTATTAAGTCTGTATTAAAGAGGAGGGTCGTTATGAAGGAAAAGGAACTGCGTCGCTCGTTAGCTGTCTTGCCGATTGGTACGGTTATGAAGTTGACCAATTTATCTGCACGCCAAATTCGCTATTACGAGGAACAAGATTTGATTACGCCAGAACGCAACGCCGGTAACCGACGGATGTTTTCGTTAAATGATGTTGATCGCTTACTTGAAATCAAGGATTATTTAGCAGATGGCATTAACATGGCAGGTATTAAGGAACTCTATGCGCTCCAACAGCAGCGTGCTGAACAAAAGCAAGCTGACTTGGCGAAACCACTAACGGATCGCGACGTTCGCCGGATCCTTCAAGACGAATTCCTGAATCTCGGTCGATTGCAGTCCGATAAGGGCCCCAATTACCCGGCACACTAAAGGTATTTGCATCCGTTAGTCAATCAATTTAAGGAGCGATTTTCATGGCAAAACAGTCCTACACGAAAGACGATATTCGCCGCATCGTCAAAGAAGAGAACGTTAATTTCTTGCGGTTGATGTTTACCGATTTATTCGGCACGATCAAGAACGTTGAAGTTCCAGTTTCACAACTCGACAAACTCTTGGATAACAAGTTGATGTTTGACGGTTCATCCATTGACGGGTTTGTTCGTATTGAAGAAAGTGACATGTACCTCTATCCAGACTTATCAACTTGGTTGATCATGCCTTGGAACACGGAACATGGTAAAATTGCACGGATTATCTGTGAAGTTTATACAGCTGACCGCAAACCGTTTGAAGGCGATCCGCGGAACAACTTGATTCGGGTCTTGAACGACATGCGTGAAGCGGGTTATACGTCGTTTAATTGTGGGACTGAGCCAGAATTCTTCCTTTTCAAGATGAATGAAAAGGGTGAACCAACGACTGAATTGAATGATAAGGGGAGTTACTTCGACTTATCACCAATGGACTTAGGTGAAAATTGCCGGCGTGATATCGCGCTTGAACTCGAACGTCTCGGCTTCAATGTGGAAGCCAGTCATCATGAAGTGGCGCCGGGCCAACATGAAATTGATTTCAAGTATGCGGATGCGTTGTCAGCGGCGGATCATATTCAGACCTTCAAACTGGTCGTGAAGACGATTGCCCGTAAATATAACCTCTGGGCAACCTTCATGCCGAAACCATTGAATGGTGTTAACGGCTCTGGGATGCACGTCAACATGTCCTTATTCCATGACCAAGGCAATGCTTTCTATGATGCTAGCGATAAGAGTGGCTTAGAATTGTCATCTGACGCTTACCACTTCTTAGGCGGTTTAATGAAGCATGCCCGTTCTTATACGGCGGTTACCAACCCAACGGTCAACTCATACAAACGGTTAGTGCCAGGTTATGAAGCACCCGTTTACGTGGCTTGGTCCGCTTCAAACCGGTCACCAATGATTCGGATTCCTAGTGCGCGTGGCTTATCCACTCGTTTGGAATTACGGAGTGTTGATGCCTCAACCAACCCATACTTGGCCTTTGCAGCCGTATTGGAAGCTGGCTTGGATGGTATCAAGAATGGCATCGAACCACCAAAGAGTGTTGACCGTAACATTTATGTGATGGATGAGGATGAACGTGCCGCTGCTGGCATCGCCGATTTACCATCGACCTTACACAACGCGCTGAAGGAATTCCAGACGGACCCAACGATGAAGAAGGCGTTAGGGCCACACATCTATCAGAGTTTCTTGGAAGCTAAACGACTTGAATGGGCATCATATCGTCAACAAGTTAGCGAATGGGAACGCGATCAGTACATGGAATTGTACTAAGCGATTAATTTAGATTAAAATGAGACGGTTAGGGCACCTTCAATGGCGAACTAGCCGTTTTTGTTATAAAATTAGTAAATTAGTCGGGTTGACCTTTATTAATCGGTTAATTTTCGGTAACATTAAGAATAGCAGTGCAATTCAGCAAGTATCCAATTATTATTGATTGCAAGGAGATTATTATGGAAAAACAAAATCAGCCTGATCTTGAAAAACAAGATCAACCAACGCGCGCGCTTACGAAGCGACTTCAACAAAAGTTAGACTATGTAACCACGGTGCGCCAAGCAATAACGGCTGGTGACGACCGGTTGATCTATGAATTGATCGATGGTGACCATTATCACCAAGCCTTACTTAACGAGGAACCGGATCCAACCCGTAACGCCCAAGTCGATTTAATTACGGACGTTTATCCGGCAATCAGTCACTATTTGAGCACCAAGTTAATTGATTATTTGGCACACGAGTACCCATTTTTCTACTATGAAGAGACCCAACTCGGGGAATTTCAGATCTACTTTGGTAATTGGTGGGATCGGCGTCGCTTCGGTAAGCTGAACGTGTTAAAAGTTGCGTTTGAATTCAGCTCCGAAGAATATAACAAACTTGAAAAGACCTTTGAACTGGCACCGGCACATAAACGGTTCAATACGGACCGGATTCAACAAATCTCAGCCGGCAGCGACCAACTGCAAAAGCTAATTGATGCCCAGTCTGACCGTGATGCCCAAAAAGATGAGTTGCGCAAACAATTGAAGGAAAATGGTCAGCGTAACTCACTCTTTGATTCTGGCCGCATCAAGGAAGAACGCCAACAGATCATTGACCAGTTGACTAAGTTAGCGGACGAAGATGAACAGGCGAATAATGCGCACGCAACCATGAAAGATAACGAAGCTAAAATTTTGACGTTATCCAAGGAAGATACGATTTTGGCTTACGAAAAGCAAGCGATTGAAAACGCCTTTAAGAGTTTCGAGAATTTTAATGAGCGCAACCGTAGTCTTTACGTGGACTACTTGACAACGCTGATTGGGAAGGCGCAGGTAGCGGCTGATGGCGAATAATACAGACACACAAATCGATACGGCGACATTAAGCACCCATGGCAAACTGAGTACCTTTAATGAAGGCCTCAAGAAAGGTTTAGCAAACGGGGAACGATTCACGGCCTTGATGGACCAATTGATCGACACGACCGATGGGGAAACTTTGTTGGCGGCTGCCCAAACGTTAGCTGATTTTAAGCTGGATACGGCCTACGTGACATTCCCGCATCAGTATCAGAATGCGGATTACTACCTGATTTTTATGAGTCGTTTACTGGGGATGCACGGTGATGAACAGGCCGTTCTCAACTCACAACGCCATACTGAAGCGTTATACCACGTCTACAGCGCTTTGACCGATGACTATACGTTCTTGTATCAAGTTGTCGCAACGGGGAATGGTGGCGCTTACTACCGGGAACAAACGACCGGCGAACAACTCTTTTATATTAATCTAGAACGGCGCTTATTACGTTTCAATAGTACGGCGTTCACCAATTTATTTATTAATAAATTATTATTGAAGGGGACGGGTATTGATCAGATCAATACGGTCTTGTCGACACTGATTAAGTTTGGTCACTGTTTACAGGATGATTTCGGTTTCAACGTTGATTTCAATATCTTGGATGTTGCTAATGCGGCCAAGTATGAATTACGCGCCGCAGACCTGGACCAAGCAATCGTTGACAAACTGTTTGTGAGTGCGGCGGAAAATGACTATATGTTGCGGAACTCACAGCAGGGCCATGGCGCGCAGATCGAATTACGGGCCGGGCTAACAGTCGACATTTTTGATGCGGCTGACGCCGGTGCGAGCCCTAAGTGGGTATTGACGGTGCATGATCCTGACCAAACGGTATCATGGTTCGACGTGCTCTTGCACTTTGGGTTTATGCGCGACTGGTATCTAGATAATATCGACTCACTCGAAATAAAAGCGGATCCATTAGTATTTGCTTAAACATGGGGGATTTTGATGCTAGAATTAACGACATTGTTACAGCAATCTATTCGTCTCGACCGTGATATCACGGCCCGACAACAAATTCATTGGCGACCAGAAGAACGGCTACAAAATGCGATGGTCTCACTCGATGTGGAATTGGCAGAAATGGCTAATACATCGGAGTGGTTCAAAGTATGGAAAATTCATCGCGGCAAAGCTGACCCGGATAAGACGCATCGCGAGACACTCTTAAACGAATACGTCGACGCGATGGATTTCTTCTTCCTCGTTTCAGCGATTCAGCAGTGGACCCATCTCATCCCGCTGACCGCTGAGCAATTACAGGAAATCGCAGCAAAGCCTGCCACCGATTTGAATAAGCAATACTTAGCCATCAAACATTTGGTCTATGATGCTTATTTCAATCACCGTCAAGAGAGCTATCGGCACGCTTGGCACGTTTTCTTGAAGATTGGGCTAGTGGACTTTGGCTTTACGCAAGACGAGATTCAGGCTGCGTTTACGGCTAAAAATCAAGTTAATCAGCAACGACAAGCAGATCACTATTAAAAAAACCTAGTTACGCGAGCAAGCACATTCACGTAACTAGGTTTTTTAGTCTGCCGTAATCAATTCGGCGTCGTTATCTGGATCTTGAGCCACCAGCTCGTTGACACGGTCAATCAATGTTTGTCGCTGGTCAAGGTCGTCATCACATTCAAAGAACGCACCTAATTCCTCGGCTAAAATATCTTTACCGGCGTCCATGTAGCGGTAATCGTTGCTGGTGATGGTATAGTGTTGGTGGTCAGGCATCCGCGCAATCACGCAACCAGTCGCAGATTTTCCTTTAGAGTCTTTGTCCGTAAACTCCACTGCCAGTACGAACGGCGTGTCAGTCGACCGGTCTTTGATGGCGTGGGCCACGTTACCGGCAATTGCTTCAAGTTTCAATACAGTTCACCTCAGGTCATATTATACGCACTATTTGACCCTGATGCGAGCGCTGATTTGATCGTAGAATCAATCGAGCAACTGTTCCGCGCGTTGCTTTTCCGCGGCATAAAACTGGTTAAACGCGCGGTAGGCTAGTATCGTCAGTCGGTAGTGTCGTTGTGCGACCAGTAAATTGTTGTGAAATTCAAACGTTGCGCGCCCTTGTTGGATAAACGTGAGCGTGTCATTGAGATAGATGTTGCTGCTGATGCCATGACGGATTAACATTGGTGAACGCCCCCCTGAGGTCCATTAATAAGCCTATTTTAATCCCGTTGGTCGGTGGGGTGGTCACGATGCACTTGGATTGTTGGGTCAGCGAATGTTAGTTGGGATGAGTCAGTTCAGGTTTACTTGCTTCCAATGTCGCCCATATACGCCACTAGCATTGAAGAAAGCGTCAAACTCATGATTTTGAATAAAGGTTGGACTGGTGTATTAGTAACTAGTGACGTGTCTCCGATAAGAATAGCTATGGCGATCAATGATGGTACTATTGTCCACGAGACGGTCGTATCTAGCTGTTTAATTGGGTCGAAGGCAACTTGATGATGGTTTACGACAAAAGACAAGAACGCGAGGATCCAAATCTCGATTGCGCAGCTCACCCATTGTGGGACGTCGGGATAAGCGTTGCCAATTATCGCACTGAATATCACTGTGGCAGAGCTTACAATAAAGTTGATAGTTTTTTCGTCTTGTGTCGTAAAAAAGTTTCCTCCTTGGTTGGTGTATTTCCATCCTAATTAAAGTTTCCTCAACTGGAAAATTCACCCTGGTTATTTGTCAGTAACTGGATTTTTATTCAATGTTTAAATAATAAATTGACACACTTCCACAACTTAACTATAATTAATCTTGTTGTTGTCACGGTAGCTCAACTGGATAGAGCATCCGCCTTCTAAGCGGAGGGTTGTGAGTTCAAGTCTCACTCGTGACATATTAGAAGATATTGGTGCAAAACAAAAAATTAGGAATCCTGTTAAATCAACGTTTAACGGGGTTCCTGATTTTTCGTGTGTCTTTAAAAACTGTAGCTATTGAAAAAATGTGCACAAAATGTGCTCATGAAATTGACGTCTTATTTTGTTTTTAGAATGACTGGTCAGCCGGATAAGAAAATTATTTGTGTCATCAACGTTGCTGGCAACTGCAAGCAAAATATGGTCAATGGTCACTAGGTCAATTTGATATTGACGGCTATTTTGGGATGTGGACGTAATTTTGACACGACAGAAAACTGTCTTCCGGCAGGCATGCTGTTCGCAGGACGAATTAAGAGCTAGAATCAGTCGTTCAGAAATAGTTTCGATTCTAGCGAATACACCAAACTTATATTGTTGAATTGTAATATTTGTAACAGAACTGTGTTAATAAAAAGTAAGCACATCAGCTCAATTGAATCACGTGGAGAATTTTGCCGATAAAAACGCTGTTGATCGTAGAACTTAAATTTTTTTCGGCTAAGACAGATCATTTTCAGAAAAACGCCCGGGTATAAACCCTTTAATGACAGTCACAATGTCGGTGATTACACGAAAATAAATGACTTAAAAATCCAAGCTAAAACGAGACTAAAAAAGGGAAATTAACCAACAACCATTAAGAAAAGTTAAAGAAATGCAAAAAAAGCATTAAACCGATTTGTTTCACTTGAAATATTGCTGTAACAAAACGATAATAATCATGTAACAAGGAAGGAGAATTCTTATGGGTTCAGTAGTTGCAATTGTCGGTATCATCGCCATCGCTGGTGGCGTCCAATATTATTCAAACTTTGTTGCCAAAGAGAATGCAAGCAGTAAGCATTTCACTGCTTCCCGTAATGACCGTTAGTCAACGGGGATTCTTACGCACATCGGTATTATACAATCAAATTAAAAAAAGAACTGCTCATCGTAATGAGCAGTTCTTTTTTTAATTACTTAAGTTTTGGTGCTTTTTCGATGGTGTCAGTCTTGCCGGCAGCCCAACGTTGGATAGCAGCAATTTCTTTTTCGCGACGAACGCGCTTTTGCTTGCCTGCAACTGGCCGACGTGCTGCCCAGGTGTTATATGGTTTTGCAACAACAGTCATAAGAGATGTCCCTCCTTTGATTAGTCCAATAACGACTATATTAAACAAGAATAGTGTACATTGCAACCGAATTAACAGGAAAAGCCAGACTTTTCCTAAAAATTGCATTATTAGTATACCGGTTATTTTACCTGGTTGTCAAGATAAAATCCTTTACAGCGATGCTTACGGTGCCTGATTATGGATCAAGGTGCGATGAAATGGGTGAGAAATTACCAGTATAGGACGCTCAAAGCCCGCTATGTCGGCAAGATTGGCTTCCCTAGAGTAGTGGCGCTTGCCTTGATATTCTGTTTGATGTTAGACGTAATTAAACTTTTTGTCTGGGTAATCAGTAACTGTTAGACGCTCTTAGTAATTAATGTTATATTAGTTATGAAATGAAAGTAGGGAAGTAAACATGAGCCATGAAGTGGACCCGCGCGTCGATAAAACTCGGCGCCGACTAAGAAAAGCATTAATTACCTTATTACAAACAGAATCAGTGGAGAACATCTCTGTGCAAAAATTGACCAGTACGGCGTCAGTGACGCGCGGAACTTTTTACCTTCATTATAAGGACAAACCCGCCTTTGTTGATCAGGCCCTCGATGATTTGGTCACGGAGCTGTTTGAGACGGCGATGGTCACGGTGTCGGTCGGAGATATTATGACTAATCCAATCGATCCGTTGCAACGTGTGCAGGTGCTGTCGCTATCGAAAGCACTGGGCTATATTAGTCAGCATGCAGAAGCCTTCGAGACCCTCTTGCTCCATCAACGGCAGTTAGCGGTGAACCAGCGCATCAACCAGCAGATGACGACTTGGATGGACAAATTTTATCATCAATTTGAAGCGCAATTTGCAGATTTGGAAGTGCCGGTCAGCATTCAAATCGCTTATTATGTTTCTGCGACAGTCGGGTTGATTACGGACTGGCTGGAAAATGACATGATCTATACGCCACATTATTTGACGAAGTGTATCAAAAAGATGCATCATTTAATGACGATGAGTAATATCAGTTTTACTGATTTTTTTGTCAAATAAAATCATTGCTTGACTATTGAATGGAAATTTGATAATATTTTCCTGTTGTATTTGTGGACTTCTACAGCTACAACCGCACGGATTGAGTCTTAAGTTCAGCAATGGCACTTACATTCGGCGAGTCTAAGTGATTCATAATTTAAGGAGGTGCACAAACGTGTACGCAATTATTGTAACTGGTGGTAAACAATATAAAGTTGAAGCAGGCCAAGCAATTTACGTTGAAAAGCTTGACGCTGCTGCTGGCGACAAGGTAACTTTTGATCAAGTTGTCTTTGTTGGTGGCGACACAACTAAGGTTGGAACACCTACTGTTGATGGTGCGACGGTTGAAGGTACTGTTGAAAAGCAGGGCCGTGGCCGTAAAGTGGTTACTTTCAAGTACAAGGCTAAGAAGGGCCAACATACTAAGAAGGGTCATCGCCAACCATACACTAAGGTAACGATCGACACAATTAATGCATAATTAAGAAAGTAGGCATTCCTTTATGATTCAGGCAACCATTTCCCGTAATGCGACCGGTCAGGTGACCGCCTTTAAGTTAACGGGACATGCTGATTCAGGTGCTTATGGACAAGACATCGTTTGTGCGGCGGTTTCGGTGTTAGCAATTAGTACGATCAATGGGATTGAACAAGTTGCCCACTTACAACCCGCAGTGCAAAGTGATGAAACCAATGGTGGTTTGTTGATTGCGGATTTTACCAAGCTTGACTTGGCGAATACCCAATTACAGACGTTACTGGCGAGTTTCACACTTGGTTTGAACGATGTGGCCGCGAACTACGGTGATTACATCCAAGTTCGCGAACAAACACGATAACCACATTCGGAGGTGGACTTTACTATGTTAATGAACTTGCAATTCTTCTCTCACCATAAAGGTGGCGGTTCAACTGCCAACGGTCGGGACTCAGCTGGTCGGCGTTTAGGTGCCAAGCGGGCTGACGGCCAAACTGTTAAGAATGGGAACATTCTTTATCGTCAACGCGGAACCCATATTTACCCAGGTGTAAACGTTGGCCGTGGTGGCGACGATACATTATTTGCAATGGCTGACGGTGTCGTTCGTTTTGAACGCAAAGGTCGCGACAAGCGCCAAGTTTCTGTTTACCCAGCAAAATAATTTTTGAAGAGCCTCTGCATGGAGGCTCTTTTTTTGTGACGCCAGCGCATAAGCTCACGTGGCGACGGTGCTAATTTTACCGTTGACTGGATGCGCCATTGAAATCATTAGCTTCAGGTTTTGGAAAGTTTGGTATAATGAAGCGTGAGGTTATGATGGGAGTGACAGTATGAAAACTCGAGTTGAGCGGTTACAAGATCAGTTTGATCCACTGAAAATCGATGCATTCTTGGTTTCTAGCGGTGCGAACCTGCAATATTTGACTGGAATGGCAGACATGGCCGGTGACGGTTACTTGCTAGTGTTGGCGAATGACGCTTATCTGGTGACGGATGCCCGTTACCAGACTGCATTTGCTACCCGTTATGATGACCAGCACTTAGTCATCACCCGTGATTATCTGGGGGCCGTTTGTGATATTATTGAACGGACGCACACTGGTGTCATGGGATTTGAGGCGGAGATTCCATATTCAGCCTACAGCTATTTGGATGAGAACTTGGTCAGTGACTTGGTGGCACTGCCAGACGTTGTCGACGATTTGCGCATCACTAAGGAACCTGATGAGCTGACCAAGCTCCGTGCTAGCGCTAAGTTGGCGGATGCCGGTTTTGAGTACGTGACCAGCATCGTTCGTCCTGGCATGCGTGAGATTGATGTCAGCAACTTGCTAGATGCCTTTATGCGCACACACGGCGCTAGTGGGCCATCTTTCACCACCATCGTGCTTGGTGGCGCACGAGCGGCGTTGCCACACGGGACGGCCTCGGATGCGCTGCTTAAGGCGGGGCAGCTGGTTACATTGGACTTTGGCTATTTTCTAAATGGCTATACTTCTGATATGACCCGGACCTTTGCGCTTGGAACGCCGGATGCCAAACTGGCAACGGCTTACCAAGCGGTTCAAGCGGCGCAACAGGCAGTGGTGGATCAGGTGAAGGCTGGTGCAGCGACGGCTGAGCTAGATGCAGTTGGTCGTCAACTTTTGACGGATGCCGGCTACGGTCCCGCATTCAACCATGGGATGGGCCACGGGATTGGTTTAGCAATTCATGAAGGACCACTGATCTCTAAAAACACGACCGGGGTCCTAGTGCCCAATAGTGTGGTAACCGTTGAACCCGGCGTTTATTTCCCTGATTTGGGTGGCATGCGCATCGAGGATGACGTGCTCGTGACTGCGACCGGACATGAACGGCTGACACAGGCCACTCGTGATTTACTGATTTTATAGTTAAGACAGTTGCCACAACGGCCTGGTCTTGTTATAGTTATAAAGATATCTTTGAGGAGGATTTTTTAAAATGATTTCAACAGCAGATTTTAAAAATGGTTTGACCATTGAAGTAGACAACGCAATTTGGCGCATCGTGGAATTCCAGCACGTTAAGCCTGGTAAGGGTGGCGCCTTTGTTCGTTCGAAGCTTAAGAACTTACGGACGGGTGCGGTTCAAGACAAGACGTTCCGTGCCGGTGCTCGGATGGAACAAGCCCCAATCGAAAAGAGTACGATGCAGTACCTTTACGCCGATGGTGACAGTTATGTCTTCATGAATACTGAAACTTACGAACAAATCGAAATTCCTGGCGACCACATTCAAAACGAATTGAAGTTCTTGAAGGAAAACATGGAAGTTCAAGTGACGCTTTACAAGGGTGAAGTGTTAGGGATTGATTTACCAAACACAGTTACTTTGGAAGTTGCCGAAACTGAACCTGGTATCAAGGGTGACACGGCTTCTGGTGGTTCAAAGCCAGCAACGTTGGAAACTGGTGCGATCATTCAAGTGCCATTCTTCGTTAAGGCGGGCGACAAGTTGATCGTCAACACCGTTGATTCCACTTACGTTTCACGGGCTTAATTTCAACGAACTAATACCGGCAAACATGGAATTGGAGGAATGTCAAAATGGCTGACAGTAGCAACATTACGTTACAAACCAAAGAACCCAGCTTAGGACAAATTCAAATTGCACCAGAAGTGCTTGAAATCATCGTTGGCATCGCCGTAAGTCAAATTGATGGCGTCAACCGGATGCGTGGAACGATTTCTTCCAGTGTAAATGAGTTGTTCGGTCGCAAGAAAAATCTTGGTAAGGGTGTCAAGCTGACAATCGTCGATTCACAAATTAGTGTGGACGTTTATGCTTACTTAGACTATGGTGTGTCAGTGCCGAAAGTGGCGTTGGCGATTCAGGATAAGGTCAAGCAACAGATTTTATTCATGACTGACCTAGCACTGAGCGAAGTAAACGTGCATATCACGGGTATCGTGACTGAAAAGACTGAAAGTGCGATCGATCCAAACAACTTGTTTGGTGATGAAGACACCACTGCCGATGAAAATAAAGATGGTGAAGAATCGTGAGTTTAACGCGTCATGAAATCCGGGAAAAGGCATTTCAAGCGCTGTTTGCGTTAAATGCGAACCCGGACGCTGATGAAAATCAGTTATTCCAACAGTTACTCAACCCTGAAGAAGCGGATGATATCGAGATTCCAGCTTATTTAAGCACGTTGGTAACTGGTGTTCGTGAACATCAAGCGGAATTAGACGCTCAAATTCAACCTTATCTTAGTCAGAAGTGGTCCTTGGATCGCCTCGCTAAGACGGATTTGATTATCTTACGAATGGCGTTCTTTGAATTGCAATTTGTTGACGACGTGCCGACCAAGGTCGCTGTCAACGAAGCAATTGAATTGGCCAAGGCGTTCAGTGATGACCGGTCACGGAAATTCGTGAGTGGTGTCCTGGGCAAAGTGGTCAAAAATCAAGCCAATTAGTCTAAAACCGAACAATCTTATGTTCTACCGTAAAAGTCTGGCTGTTTGCCAGACTTTTTTTAATAAGTTATTAGAAAACCTGTCATAAATCAAGGCAATGAATATGCTAAAATAAGACCAGACAGAGAAAGAGGAGTGTGGCACTTGTGACGAAGATTATTGATGGTAAAGCAGTAGCAAAGAAGGTTAATGTACAGACAGCAACGGCGGTCGCGGATTTAGTTGCGCAAGGAATTCAACCGGGGATTGCTGTCATTATCGTTGGGGACGATGCAGCCAGTCAAATCTATGTGCGAAATAAGAATCGCAAAGCCACTAAATTGGGGATGCATTCCGTCGTTCGGCAATTACCGGCAACGACGACGCAAGCGGAGTTGTTAGCGATTATTGCTGACTACAATGCTGATGAAAGTATTCATGGGATTTTGGTGCAGTCACCATTGCCCGCCCAAATCAATGAGCCACTGATCACCATGGCGATTGATCCTAAAAAGGATGTGGATGGGTTCCATCCAAGTAATGTCGGTAAGTTACTGACCAACTTTCCTGGGAATTATCCCGTTGCCAACACGCCGCGCGGTATCATGACGATGCTTCATGAATATGGCGTTGATCCTGCTGGTAAGACGGCGGTGGTGATTGGTCGTAGTACGATTGTCGGCAAACCGATGGCGGCACTGTTGACGAATGCCAACGCCACGGTAACGATTGCCCACAGTAAAACAGCGAATTTAAAAGCAGTCGCCCGTACGGCTGATATCTTAGTGGTTGCGACTGGGATTGCCCATTTAATTACGGGTGATGATATCAAGCCGGGCGCAACGGTTATTGATGTTGGCATGGACCGTGATGAAAATGGTAAACTAGTGGGTGACGTCGACTTTGAATCTGCACAAGGGGTCGCCGGCTTGATCACGCCAGTTCCTGGTGGGGTCGGCCCGATGACGATTGCCACGTTGATGCAGACGACAGTCGAACTTGCAAAATGGAGTGATGTACGTGAGTGAGAGTCAACAATATTTGACGGTTTCAGCTTTAACACAGTATATCAAGCGTAAATTTGAAGTCGACCCGTATTTAGGCAAGGTCTATCTAACGGGTGAAGTTTCAAACTACCGGCCGCGGCCGAATACGCATCAGTATTTCAGCCTGAAAGACGACCATGCGAAGATTTCAGCCATCATGTTTAAATCGGCCTTTGCCAAGGTGAAGTTTCAACCTGAAGAAGGAATGAAGGTGCTGGTCGTTGGCCGCATCGGACTATATGAGCCGAGTGGTAGTTATCAGATCTACGTTGAACGAATGGAACCAGATGGGGTTGGTGCGCTGTACCAAGCCTATGAACAATTAAAAAAGAAATTAGCGGCTGAGGGCTTGTTTAGTGCGCCCAAAAAGCCGCTTCCGCGTTTTCCAAAACGAATTGCCGTGGTGACAAGTCGCAGTGGGGCCGTGATTCGAGATATTATCACAACGGCCCGGCGACGGTTTCCGATTGCGCAGATCGTCCTATTTCCAGCCCAGGTCCAAGGAGACGCGGCGGCTGCCGAAATTAGTCGACAGATTGAACGTGCCAATGCCCAGGGTGATTTTGACACCCTGATCATCGGGCGTGGTGGTGGTTCGATTGAAGATTTGTGGCCGTTCAATGAAGAAGTCGTGGCGCGCGCAATTGCCCAAAGTCAATTACCCGTGATCTCATCGGTCGGACATGAAACCGATACGACGATTGCGGATTTAGTTGCGGACGTCCGCGCCGCAACGCCGACTGCTGCGGCAGAACTGGCGGTTCCGGTATACAATGATGTCTTGCTACAATTGAAGCAGGATCAGACGCGGGTGCTGAACGCGTTTCAAAACTTGGTCCAGCGTGACCGGCAACGTTTAAATAAGCTGACGGCCTCGTATGTCTTCACACAGCCTAATCGCTTATATGAAGGCTACTTGCAGAAACTGGATTTCTTGAACGAGCGCCTAAAACAAGCGGGCCAAAACCAGTTGAATGTCGCCAATCAACAATATCAACGCGTCTTTCAGCAGTTACGGCAACAGACACCCATTCACCAAGTTCGCCAAGCGCAGACGCAACTAGCCAATTTAGAGCAGCGCTTAAATCGGAGTACTCAGTTAGTCCTTCGGCAAAAGCGCCAACAGCTAACGCAGACGGTTCAATCATTAGATTTATTGAGTCCGTTGAAGATCATGACCCGTGGCTATGCGTTCGTCACTGCTGAGGACCAGGTCATTCATGGTGTCAAGCAGTTGCAACCGCAACAAACTGTGACGATTCATATGACTGATGGTGAAGCTGAAGCTCAAGTTACTAAGATTGATGGAGGAAAATAATGGCTGAACAACCTACTTTTGAACAAAATTTATCACAATTAGAAACGATCGTTAACCAATTAGAACAAGGTGACGTGCCGTTGGAACAAGCCTTGGATCAATTTCAAAAAGGGGTTGCGCTGAGCAAGCAGTTACAAGCAACCCTTGAAGGTGCCGAAAAGACACTGACTAAGATGATGGATGAAAATGGTGACGAAGTCCCGTTTGAGCAAGCTGACGCCAATGAATAAGCAACAATTGGCAGCCTTTGAAGCCGAATGGCGACCTCGAATCAATCAGTATTTGGACCAACAGTTACAGGCTTGCTCAGACCGGCCAACGTTGGCAGCGTCAATGCGTTATTCAGTACTAGCGGGCGGCAAACGCTTGCGGCCGCTACTAACACTAGCCGTCCTTGATGTCTTTGGGGTTACAATTACACCAGCACATTTGCGTGCCAGTACGGCGGTAGAATTAATGCATACTTATTCGCTGATTCACGATGATTTGCCAGCAATGGACAATGACCGCTTGCGCCGTGGGGAACCAACTAATCACGTCAAGTTTGGTGAAGATGTCGCGATTTTGGCCGGTGATGCGTTGCAGCCGCTAACGTTTGAATGGATCGCAGATAGTGGATTGCCGGCAACCATGATTGCGCAACAAACGCTCGCTTTAGCCCAAGCGACTGGTCCAAAAGGAATGGTGGCTGGTCAGGTTGCGGATGTGCTGGGTGCGGGACGTCATCTGGCGTTACCAGCTTTGCAACAGCTGCATCGTGAAAAGACTGGGGCATTGATCCACTATGCTGTTCAAGCCGGACTAATTCAAGCCGAAGTACCAACGGCAATTCAAGACCCCTTATTAGCGTATGCGGATGCGTATGGGTTGGCATTTCAAATTTATGATGATATTTTGGATGTCACCAGTACCCCTGAAGAACTTGGTAAGGCGACGCACAAGGATGCGGATGAGCATAAAAACACCTATCCGGGCTTGTTAGGTCTCGATGGCGCGCAACAGGCGCTCAAACAGGCGGTAGTGGCTGCTGAAGCGGCCTTGGAACAAGCGCAAGCAATCAGTGAGCGTGAAATGACACTGTTAGCAGCTTTCTTGACGTATTTTACAGATTAAGGACTAATTTAGATGGAAAAAGAACGAGTTGACGTATTATTAGTACAACAGGGGTTATTTGATACCCGTGAAAAGGCCAAGCGGGCGGTGATGGCCGGTGAAATTCTGGGCGTAAATGAAGAACGCTTGGACAAACCTGGGATGAAGATTCCAGTGGCCACCGCCTTACATTTGAAGGGCAAACCGATGCCCTATGTTTCTCGGGGTGGCTTAAAGTTAGAAAAAGCCCTCAAGAGCTTTGAAATTGATGTGACTGGTAAGACCGTGTTGGACATTGGCTCTTCAACGGGTGGCTTTACTGACGTCGTACTTCAAAATGGTGCCAAAATGAGCTATGCACTCGATGTCGGTAGCAATCAGTTGGTCTGGAAATTGCGCCAAGATCCCCGAGTAGTGGTCATGGAACATACCAATTTCCGGTATAGTAAGTTAGCGGACTTCAAGGAAGGTCAGCCTAACTTTGCCTCAATTGATGTGTCGTTTATTTCGCTGCATTTGATCTTACCACCACTGCACGCGATTATTGAAACTGGTGGGTCCGTGGTGGCATTGATTAAGCCACAGTTTGAAGCAGGTCGTGAGAACGTTGGAAAGCACGGCATTGTGCGTGATCCTGCCGTCCACAAAGCCGTTTTGACGGATATTATTTCATTTGCCCAGGAAAATGGCTACAACGTCTTAGGCCTTGATTTTTCACCAATCAAGGGTGGTGAAGGGAATATCGAATTCTTGGTTCACCTACAAGCCACGGATGAAACGCCACGGGTTGCACCATCCGTTTCAATCGAAAAAACACAGACTGCTGCTTATGAACAGTTGAACAAAGCCTAATTTTTAAATCCGGACTTTCATATTTATGCAATTTGGCTTATGATGTGTTTAAATAAGTATGAATAGCTACCGGGGGTGATCGGGTGAAGAAGCAAGAGCGCCAACGCTACATTAAACGATTATTGAGTTCGAACGAAATTGAACGACAAGAAGACTTTGTCAAGCTGTTACGTGCCGAAAATATCGACGTGACGCAGGCAACGATTTCGCGCGATATTAAGGATATGCAGCTGGTCAAGGTTCCCTCGGCAACGGGCGGTTACCATTATAGTATGCCGGTGCAGAAACAGATGGATACCGAGAAGAAGCTGAAGCGAACGCTGAAAGATGCCTATGTGTCTTATGCGACCCAGGATAAGTTCGTGCTCATCAAGGTGTTGCCAGGTAATGGGCCGGCGCTAGCAACGTTAATAGAAGCGATGCATTATGAAGAAATTTTTGGGACGCTTGGTGATGATGCCAACGTCTTGATTATCTGCAAATCGCTCGCGATGACACTCGAGTTGCAACAAAAAATTCAACGCTTACTTAGCGATAATTAGGCTGGTAAGCCATCTTCGACCTGTTCACGTGCGTGTCAGGTCGCTTTTTTTCAAAAACTTTTGGGTCACGCAAATGCTTTTAAGGAGGGCTTGCGGGTGTTACAAGAACTATCGATTACGAATTTTGCAATTATTGAACATTTAGATATTGCCTTTGAAGCTGGGATGACAGTTTTGACTGGTGAGACGGGTGCTGGTAAATCGATTATTATTGATGCGGTCGGCCTGTTAGCAGGTGGCCGCGGTTCGTCAGAATTTATTCGGACGGGCGCAGATAAAGCTGTCTTACAGGGGATGTTTATTTTGCCGGCGGACGGCGTGACGGCTCAGCTGTTAGATGAAGCAGGAATTGACCACGCTGACAATACGGTGATTTTGCAACGCGAAATTACGAAGAGTGGCCGCAACACTTGTCGAATCAATGGCATGCTGGTGAATACGACGACTTTGAAGCAAATTGGTGAAACGATTGTTGATATTCATGGACAAAACGAACATCAAGAATTGATGCAACCAGAAAAGCATTTAGGGCTATTAGATGAATTTGCTGCGGCCAAGATTCGGAAGTTAAAGCAGCAGTATCAGCAGCAGTATGATCACTATCAGCAATTAAATCGCGAACTACGACAGAAAAATGCAAATGAAAAAGAATGGGCACAACGCTTAGACATGCTGAATTTTCAGGTTGATGAAATCGCAGCTGCCCAAATTAAAGTTGGTGAAGAGGCGGCGCTGATTGCTGAACGGGATCGGCTTGATAACTATCAAATGATCAATCAGGCGTTGCAACAAAGCTATACGTTGTTAGCTGCTGGCGAGGAAACGACTGGAGCTGTCGACATGGTTGGGACGGCGATGAATGCATTGGAGCCGATTGCCAATTTGGATTCGGCGTTCAACGAAATTACCGTCAATGTCAAGAATGCCTTTTATGGCTTGCAGGATGCAGCTGGGCAAATCTCAAATCAGTTAGACTTACAAGAATTCGATGAAGGGCGGCTAGATGAAATTGAGCAACGCCTAGATGTGTTGAGCCAATTGAAACGCAAGTACGGTGATTCTGAACAGCAAATTCTCGATTATTATCAAAAAATTGCCGCTGAGCTCGCCAAAATGACTGACTCAGAAGAAAATAGTGAAGATCTCGCACAACGAGTGACCGATGCCAAAGACAAACTGTTGAAGACGGGTGAGGCCTTGTCAGATAAGCGGCGCACGGCTGCCAAAGTCCTACAACGTCAGATTCATCAAGAGCTCAAAGATTTATATATGGACAAGGCCATTTTCGAAGTTCGGTTTAAGCCCACTAAAGGTCAAATCTATCGGAGTGGTTTAGATAGTGTCGAGTTTTACATTCAAACCAACCCAGGTGAGCGAATGCGACCACTGGCTAAGATTGCCTCTGGTGGGGAACTCTCACGGATGATGCTAGCACTCAAGACGATTTTCTCAGAATCACAAGGAATCACCAGTATTATCTTCGACGAAGTGGATACCGGGGTCAGCGGTCGGGTCGCACAAGCGATTGCTGAAAAAATCAACGGAATTGCACACTTTTCACAAGTGTTGTGTATCACGCATCTGCCACAAGTAGCGGCAATGAGTGATCATCATTACTTCATTGCCAAAAAAATCACCGGCAAACGCACCAAGACGAGTGTGACCAAGTTGGATAACGCTGCCCGGGTGAAAGAATTGGCCCGGATGCTGGCTGGTACGAAGGTGACTAAACTTTCATTGGAACATGCCGAGGAGCTATTGCAACTGGCCGATGAAGAAAAGGACGAATGACGTTTTTTTTCATAGCTGATTTAATTCCAAATTAGCAGGCGATACAGTGTCATTGGACGTGCTGGCAAGTAATCAGAGGTGCAAACTAACTGACGGCTTGATTAAGCGAGTACTGTTACGCCTTAATTCAAATAAGCATTCAAATCAGACCGACCAGTGATGGTGGGCCTTTTTTGGTTACCCGTGAAAGTCTGAACAACCCGAGATATTACGCCAGGTGACAGGATGCTTTGGACGCAGTAATTCTTAAGTGACAATGGTCTACAGTCCGAACAGAATACGTTATAATGTGATTGATTATGATGTTGAAGCCAGTAAATCACGGGTCTAAATTTATTGACCAGGGCTCAAACGGTATGAATGCTAGCTTATTGACGTTGATATAAATATTTTATATGTCTTGTTATTTGCATTTTACTTTCATTATAAGCTATGCTTGATTACAGTACAGTTTATTAGGAAATGAAATAAACTGAGTAAATGATTGGAGTGATGAGGTTGTTTCTGACAATGGAACATTTGAATAAAACGTATCCTGGTGGCAAGGTCGCCGTTGAAGATTTTAATTTAGAAATCGAAAAAGGTGAATTTGTTTGTTTCATCGGGACGTCTGGTTCAGGTAAAACAACCACTATGCGGATGATTAATCGGATGTTAAGTCAGACTTCCGGAACCATTAAACTTAATGGGAAAGATATTAGCCAGATTGATCCGGTTAAATTGCGCCGTCAAGTGGGTTATGTGATTCAAAACATTGGTTTGATGCCCCATATGACGATTCGTGACAACATTACGTTGGTGCCACGGCTATTAAAATGGCCCCAAGAAAAAATGAACGAACGTGCTAAAAAGATGATCAAGTTGGTTGAATTACCTGAAGACTACTTGGATCGTTATCCATCAGAACTTTCTGGTGGGCAACAGCAACGGATCGGGGTTGTCCGGGCGTTAGCTGCAGACCAAGATTTAGTCTTGATGGATGAACCGTTTGGGGCCTTGGACCCAATTACGCGGGAATCATTACAAGACTTAGTCAAGGACTTGCAGGAGCGTTTAGGTAAGACCTTCGTGTTTGTCACCCATGATATGGATGAAGCGCTGAAGTTAGCCACGCGCATCGTAATCATGGACGGCGGTAAAATTATGCAAATCGATACTCCGGATGGCATCTTGCGTCATCCAGCCAATGAATTCGTTGAAAACCTGATTGGTAAGGATCGGTTGATTCAAGCCCGGCCAAGTATTACGACAGTTGGTCAAGTGATGTTAAAAGATCCGATTGCCACGACCCCTGGGAAGTCCTTAACAGTCGCCTTACGCCAAATGCATGACAAGCGTGTCGACTCGCTATTGGTCACTGATGAGGCGGGTATTTTAAAGGGTGTGATTGGCATTGAAGATGTTGATTACAACTTTAATTCAGCCACGAGTGTCGGTGATATCATGAAGACTGACTTGTTCTACGTGCAATCCAATTCTTTGATTCGGGATACCGTTGAACGGATTTTGAAACGCGGTCTAAAGAATATCCCAGTTGTTGATGATCAGCATCGACTCGTCGGTATCGTGACGCGGGCAACCTTGGTTGATATCGTGTACGATGCACTTTGGGGCGATGAAGACGAAGATGAAGCTGAAAACAATATTCATCATGGGGAGGACGACGCGCCCGCTGAAGGCGGTGACCAAGCATGATTACTTTCCTACAGACTTATGGGATGCAACTCATTGTTAAAACGTGGCAGCATATCTACATTTCGGCGTTCTCACTGTTACTAGGGGTGATTGTTGCGGTGCCAATCGGTATTTTACTGACACGGGTCAAGCCAATCGCCAACGTCGTGATGTCAATTGCTAGTATGCTCCAGACGATTCCAGCGATGGCGTTGTTAGCACTGATGATTCCGTTCTTTGGGATTGGTGCGATTCCTGCCATCATTGCGTTGTTCATCTACTCACTGTTACCTATTCTACGGAATACGTATCTCGGGATGGAAGATGTTGATCCAGCCCTGATTGATGCCGCCAAAGGAATGGGGATGACCAATTGGCAGTCGATCGTAAAGGTCGAATTACCAATGGCAGCGCCGGTGATCATGGCCGGTATTCGCTTATCAGCAACCTATGTGATTGCTTGGGCAGCGCTAGCTTCCTATATTGGTGCCGGTGGTCTAGGTGACTTCATCTTTAACGGGTTGAACTTGTACCGTACCGATTTGATTTTGGGTGGTTCGATTCCCGTGATTATTTTGGCCCTCATCGTTGACTGGCTATTGGGTAAGCTGGAAGCAGTTGTCACCCCAAGAACCACACAAGCGTAAGGGGGAAAACTGAGATGAAAAAATTTAAAAAGTGGTTATTAGGTGCGGTCGCAACAGTTGCTAGTGGGATTTTACTAGCCGGCTGTGGTTTTCCTGGCTTATCCGGGACGTCTTCTGATACGATTCGAATCGCATCGCAAAATACGACGGAACAACAAATTATGGCCTATGTGATTCAAGACATGATTCAACACTATTCTAACTTGAATACGACCATTATTAACAACTTAGGGTCCGGGACGGTTAGTTTTAATGCCTTGAAGAATGGTCAGGCTGACATTTCTGCGATTCGCTATACTGGGACTGATTTGACGGCTATTCTAGGTGAAAAAGCGAATCGTGGCAACGTTAAAGCAACGGATGCCAAGGTTAAACGTCAATTCAATACCAAGTACGATATGCACTACTTCCCAACTTATGGGTTCGCGGATACGTATGCATTCATGGTCACCAAGCAAACGGCTAAGAAGTATAACTTGAGTACGGTCAGCGACATGAAAAAGGTGGCTTCCAAGTTAACGGTTGGACTTGACCAAACTTGGCTGGAACGTAAGGGTGACGGTTACGATGCCTTTCAAAAACTGTACGGTTACCAGTTTGGTAAGACCTATCCAATGCAAATTGGGCTGGTCTACGATGCACTGGAATCCGGTAAGATGGATGCCATCTTAGGGTATTCCACCGATGGACGGATCGGCAGTTATGATTTGAAGATTTTGAAGGACGACAAGAACTTCTTCCCACCATATAACGCTAGTGCAGTCGCCACGAATCAGATTTTAAAGGAACATCCTAAGTTGAAGCCGATTCTGAATCGTTTGAATGGTAAAATTAGCTTGAAGACGATGCAAAAGTTGAATTATCAAGTTGATAACAACTTAGTGGAACCTGAAGTGGTCGCTAAACAGTTCCTTGAAAAGCACAATTATTTTGAAGGGAGTGACAAATAATGGCTAATATGAACTTGCTGGAACAGTTGATTTATTACTACCAACAAAATGGTGTGTACGTCTTGAGTCAATTTAGTCGTCACTTCTTGATTTCAATTTATGGTGTGCTTTTTGCGGCCATCGTCGGCATTCCGATTGGAATTTTTATTGCCCATCATAGCCGGCTGAGTGGAACGGTAATTGCCATTGCGAACGTGATTCAAACGATTCCATCATTAGCGATGCTATCGATTATCATGATTGGACTTGGCTTAGGCGTTAATACGGTGATTGTGACGGTCTTCTTGTACGCCTTGCTGCCAATTATCAAAAATACGTATACCGGGATGCAAAATGTTAGTGCCAGCATTCTCGATTCTGGTAAGGGGATGGGGATGACTCGCTGGCAATTGCTACGGATGGTTGAATTACCACTTTCGCTATCCGTTATCATGGCTGGTTTGCGAAATGCGTTGGTCTTAGCTATCGGGATTACCGCGATTGGGACCTTCGTTGGTGCTGGTGGTTTAGGAGACATCATTATTCGTGGGACTAACGCCACGGATGGTGGGGCGATCATTCTCGCCGGTGCGTTACCAACGGCCTTAATGGCGATTATTTCTGACACGGTGTTAGCCTGGATTGAAAAACGGGCGGATCCAACACAAAAATAGATGTAATTAAAAAAGATTGATTTACAGGTACTCCGACTCACTCATTCAGGGAAGTTCGTGGAGCTGTAACATCAATCTTTTTGATTTGCATCGAAAACACCACGCGAATATGCAAGGTTGTATTAACGTGATTTCATCTTTCGATGCAAGGATTATTGATTTGAATTAAACGCGTTTGACATAACGCACGGCCGCTAGATTGACCAAATGCGTCAGATGCAATTGGTGGTTAACTAAGACGAGTTGACCACTCGCCAGATATTTGAGGACCCCATGAATGTTATAAGGGTGGGCCTCCGTTAACTGGGGCTGCATCTGTAGCATCACGTGGTACTGCTGGTCATGCGCCTGCTTTAAGAACAAATCCCGCTGGAAGGCCGGCATCGTTGGTAATAATGGTGCAACGATGGTCGGGGCAGCAGTAAAGTCATCCATAAATTGGCGATAGGAAGCGTGTAAGTTCTTAGAAATTAATTTTAAATTTGATTGTTGATTT
The DNA here is from genome assembly GCF_018991185.1 of Lactiplantibacillus sp. 7.2.4. Classification (NCBI taxonomy): domain Bacteria; kingdom Bacillati; phylum Bacillota; class Bacilli; order Lactobacillales; family Lactobacillaceae; genus Lactiplantibacillus; species Lactiplantibacillus sp. 7.2.4. The sequence goes on along the minus strand of NZ_JAGYGS010000020.1, from coordinate 1,056 downwards.
TGCATAATAGCCACCTCGAACATTTGTTTGTGTTTTCATTATACGAACAGGCGTTCTAAAAAGCAAGCCCTAAATCCGGAAAAATTATTTTTAAAAAATGAAAAATCAGGTGAAACCTTGATAATACTTGCAATCTAAGCCTAAAAAGTGCAAAATAAACTTTAAAACATATTTTAATTAAGGGGAATTTGTGATCATGGCGAAACAAGGCATGTTAATCGTCTTATCAGGTCCTTCTGGTGTCGGTAAAGGTACTGTTCGGAAGGAAATATTTGACTCAGATGATAACGATTTTCAATATTCAGTCTCGATGACGACGCGGCAGATGCGTCCGGGCGAAGTAGACGGCAAGGACTACTATTTTGTGTCCAAAGAAGAATTCGAGGATGAAATTAAGAGTGGCGGGATGCTTGAATATGCCAAGTATGTTGACAATTACTATGGAACGCCCTTAAAATATATTAAGCAGTCATTAGCGGCTGGCAAAGACGTTTTCTTAGAAATTGAAGTTAACGGTGCGATGCAAGTTCGCGAAAAGATGCCTGATGGGGTGTTTATCTTTTTGACACCGCCGGACTTAATGGAATTGAAGCACCGAATCATCGGTCGTGGGACGGATGATATGAGTGTGATCAACAAACGGATGGCTAAAGCCGTTGATGAAATCAAAATGATGCGGAATTATGATTACGCCGTAATTAATGACGAAGTCCCGTTAGCCGCTGAACGAATCAAAGCAATTATTCGTAGTGAACGGTTTAGTGTCAAACGGGTGATGCCTGAGTATGAAGAAATGTTAGGAGATGTGGAATCATGATTTTATATCCATCAGTTGATGATTTATTAAAGCAAGTTAACTCACGGTATTCACTGATTATGTTAGCCAGCAAGCGGGCCCACGAATTAGATGCCGGTGCGCCACCAATGCTTAGTGAATACAAGTCAGTTAAGACGATCGGTCGGGCAATGGAAGAAATTGCCGCTGGTGACTTAATGATCGATCCAGATGAAATCGACGAAGACTAGTCATAAAACAAGGTGCTAAGCTAATTCAGG
>NZ_JAGYGS010000002.1:0-150182 GCF_018991185.1 Lactiplantibacillus sp. 7.2.4 | reverse complement strand
GTGCAACCTAAGGAATCGTTAATTCGGTTCCTTTTTTTGTACCCAGAACCAAGGTTTGAATTTTGAATGGCTTTTGGTATACTGGAAAAGGTTCGTTATGCCGTTCTAGCTCAGCAGGTAGAGCACTTCCATGGTAAGGAAGAGGTCGGCAGTTCAAATCTGCTGAACGGCTTCAAGATATTTGTCGCCTGGCTAATCAAAAAGCGGAAGCACTGGTCGTTGCTGACTGAACAGCAACGCTCACAGTACTTCCGCTTTTTGAATTCATCATTTTTGACCACATTCTGAAGGCATCTGAAGACCCAGGTATACCAGACGTACACGGACTGGTGCAACGTTTATGGGGAACGGTGTATGGATCTTAGCCGTAACTAGCGACGTATAACTTGATCTTAGTAATCGTACAAGTTCATGTGTCGCCTTTTAACGAAGCACTGAAAACGGGTTAGTTATCATTTAACAGGGATGAGTGGTCTCCACCTGGACATACAGTCCTCGGCGCTTCATCGTTGTGGATGGCTGATGACAGCCGGCCAGGCCGCACTCAATTGGTTTAAGAGCGGTAACGCATTGGCACGTTGACTAGTCAAATAACTCACGTAGATTGGCATATGCGCGCTTGTGTCGCTGATGGGAATGCCGACGCGGTTGTCATCCTGTAAATCACGAACGGCAACGGTTGGATCCCACGGCGATAAATTCGTACTAAAATACGGGAAGTCTGAATATTTCGTAATTTCTGCAAACGCCATGCGTTCCGGTTGATATAGAAACTTGGCATTGGGAATGGCAGATTGAATCACTTGTTTCCAGGCGCCAATTGCACTTAGAACGATAAAGCTCATGCCTTCCAGTTCATGAAACGTGATGCGCGACTGATTGGCTTGATACATAAATTTTTGTAAGTTCACGATTAGATTTTCGGTACCAATAAAACGGGATTCAATGTCAGCGGTCAGCACTTCTTGATTAGAGAAAATCAGACTCGCTTGATGGTTGCGGAGATGGTCGGACAGTTGCGCCACCGTGATTAAATCTCGATTAACGGTTAAGTTGGCTGGCAATTGGTCGTTTAAGTGCGTCAGAAAAACCAGCGGGCCGGGGAGCGTCGTTTCAATCAGTAGGCGGTTCTGTGACTGTTCGTAATTCTGAATCTTGGTGATGAATGTTTGTTGATCCTGTAAGAGCTTTTCAGCTTCTTGCGCTGCCAGTTCGCCAGTTGCGGTGAGCGAGATGCGATTTGGCTGCCGAGCAAACAGTTGGACGTTTAAATCTTGTTCTAGCTTCTGCATGCCCCGGGTAATCGTCGGCTGAGTGACGTTCAATGCCGTTGCCGTTTTTGCTAAGGTCTGATGCTTAGCAAACGTGACGAGTTCTTCTAATAGAAAGGTTTCAATCATGGATTCAGGCCACCTTTAGTATACGCTACTTGTATACTAGTATGAATAAGTGGTAATTTTCAAGGATAATGTCTGCGTGTATGATAATTGATGTAATCAAGCGTAGAAAGGATGTATGATGATGATACCAACGACAACTTTGAATAACGGCGTTACAATGCCCCAACTAGGATTCGGTGTGTTTCAAGTGCCTGACTTAGACGACTGTGAAGCAGCAGTGACCGCTGCTTTGAAGGCCGGCTATCGACTGATTGATACAGCAACGGCTTATCAAAATGAAGAAGCAGTGGGACGAGCAATCAAAAAAAGTGGGCTCAAGCGCGAAGACCTGTTCATTACGTCCAAATTATGGGTTTCGGACTTCACTTATGAACGGGCGCAACGTGGGATTGACGCTTCACTAAAACGACTGGGGTTAGATTACATGGACCTCTATCTGCTACATCAACCCTATGGTGATACAATGGGGGCATGGCGGGCACTCGAAGAAGCTTATCATGCCGGTAAGATTCGTGCGATTGGTGTTTCTAATTTTTATGCCGACCAGCTCAAAAATCTTGAATTGACGATGACCGTCCAACCAGCGGTCAACCAAATTGAAGTTAACCCGTGGTATCAACAGACCGACGAAGTTAACTTTAATCAGCATGAACAAGTTCGCGTCGAAGCCTGGGCCCCGTTTGCAGAAGGTAAGCACGATATTTTCAACCAGCCAACCATTCAAGCTATTGCTGAAGCCCATCATAAGACGACGGGTCAAGTTATCTTGCGGTGGCTCTTACAACGGGGCATTACGGTGATTCCAAAGTCGGTGCATCCGGAGCGTATGGCTGAAAACATGGCCGTCTTTGATTTTGAACTATCAACTAGTGAAATGGCGACTTTGGCGAGTCTCGATAAGGGTGTCAGTCAATTCTTTGATCATCGGGATCCAGTGACAATTGAACAGATTTTTGGCGCTAGTCTCAAGCAATTACACGAATAGGAGTGTGGATTAATGACAACTGAACAAAACCCAACAATTAAGTTAAACGATGGACGGGCCATTCCTGCCATCGGATTTGGTACTTTTCAAATTCCGGACGACGGTTCAACTTATAATGCCGTCAAAGAGGCCCTCGAATTGGGCTACCGGCACATCGATACGGCCGTGGCTTACTTCAATGAAGATGAAGTTGGCCGCGCCATCAAGGATAGTGGGATTCCTCGTGATGAAATTTGGGTCACGAGTAAGCTATGGATTCAAGACTATGGCGAGGAGCCGGCTGCAAAAGCCATCGACCGGTCGCTTGAGAAATTAGGCTTGGATTATATCGACCTGTACTTGGTTCATCAACCTTATGGCGACGTTCCTGGCGCATGGCGGGCAATGGAAGCTGCCCAAAAAGCGGGTAAGTTGAAGTCGATTGGGGTTTCCAACATGACCCCCAAACTGTGGCAACAATTTGTCCCACAATTTGAGACGATTCCGGCGGTCAACCAAGTTGAATTTAACCCCTACACGCAGCAACGGCCGTTACGGGAATTATTGGCCAAACAAGATGTTAAAGTGGAAGCTTGGGCACCACTTGGTCAGGGAAATCAGGCGTTATTCAATGAACCAGTCATTCAACAGCTTGCACAGAAATACCACAAGGATGCTGGTCAAATTATTTTACGCTTTGAAAATCAAGAAGGCGTCATCGTCTTTCCGAAGTCTGTTCATGCAGCTCGTATTAAGAGCAATCGCGAGATCTTTGACTTTGAATTGACGGCTGCGGAGATGGATCAGTTGCGGGCGTTGGATACCGGCAAGGCCCAACATGACCCAGAGGCACCAGGTGTAGCAGAACGGTTGTTAGGAGCATTCGACGTGCACGCTGACGACTAACTCGAGCTAGTACCGATGACATCAAGATAAATGAATGGATGAGTCCTCATTTTCACGATGCTCGCAGGTTTAGCATTCTGTCTGAAAATCGTTTGAAAAGATAATTAATCAACAATCACTAAGCGGTGTCCACTGACTTTATTTCGAGTCAGTGGGCACCGCTTTAGTTGTGAGATTGCTTATTCGGTCGTGGCCTGATTGACGACCTGGTCATTGAAGTCTTCAAGAATGCCGAGCAGCGTCGTCACGCGCTGTGGTCCCAGCAGATTAGCCCATTGATTTGCGCTCTGACGCATCGTCGCGACGAGTTGTTGGTCGATTTCGCGACCACTGTCGGTGAGGAGGAGACTTTTCTGACGGCGGTCACTCGCATTGGCTTGCTGCTGAACGTAACCATAACTAAGTAACGCACTAATTTGGCGTGAGATGGCACTGCGTGAGACGTGGTGCCGGTGTGCAATATCCATTAAGAGCAGCGGCGCTTGGCTTTTGCCAATCTCATGCATAATTAAAAATGCGTCTAAGGTGAGGTGGTAGGTTGTCAGTAAAGCACTCAGCTCGGTGCTAAGGTAACGAGAAACGTTGGCGTAATCGCTGAGGAAGATGTCGAAAGAATCAGCGCTGGTCATCAATAAGGACCTCCTTTTGATCTGGATAATTGGTAAACGAAAATCAACTTGATGTCGTAATAATCATAACGCCAAATAGCCGAAAAGTGTTAAATTGTGAGCCGCAAATTGATTGGCACAAATTCAATTTGAGTTGTAATTGAAATTGGTTGCGTGGGGTGTCAGTTGATTGGTGGTGAACAGAAAATCCCAGTACTGGTCATTGTTGTGGACCATTACTGGGATTTTGATGGATTAATTATATGATGAAACGATGAATTACTGAGCATGTTAGTCGATAGAACGAGGCCTCATTTCGACCTGATAATCAATCAGATATTGACTGTCAGTTAAGCTTGGGTCCGGTGCCGCCGAGCAATCATCGGCAGGATCATGCCGAGCGCCACGAAGATGATTGGCGTCAAAATGTTGAGGGTCAACTGGAACAGCCAACTGCTGGGGTTGCTAGCATAGGAAGTCTTGGGAACCATCCCTAAGATACAAGCAAACGCGGTGAATAGGAAGCACCAGGCACCGACTAGTCTACCGGCAACCGGGTTCTTGAGAAACTTGTAGTCACTCTTGAACTTGCTCAATTGCTTGTTGAGCAACATGTAGGCCAGGAAGACCCACAGATAGCGCATTGGCATGACGACTGAGTTGAGGTTCAGTAGCCAGTTGAACAATTCGTTCATGTTACCGATACCCAGGGCTGGAATAATAATCAAAATGCTGACGAGGACCCCAGTTAGAATGTAACCATTGACTGGCACGTCCTTTTTATTCATTTTGCTCAATTTCTTGGGAATGAATTCTGGATCGGCATCACCAAGCAAAATCTTCAGTGGTGCGTCGATCGAGAAGGCTAACGCAGAAATCTGAGCCAGTACATTGGCAATCGCATAGAGAATCAAGAATAAGTTTCCAACGTGGTAGAAGGCACCCAACCGTTGAAAGGCGTAGTAGGCACCGTTGGCCATTAAGTCAGCTGGAATGTGCTTGGAGTTGAATAAAATCCCCATCGCAAACGACCCCAGTAGGGCACAAACGGCCACCATGCCAGCGAGCACTAACATACCGAGTGGAAATTCCCGTCCCGGATTTTTCGTCTTGTTGACGTAGGGTGAAATCTTTTCAGAACCCCCGACCGCAAAGACTAACATTGAAACGGTCGTGAAATACGTAAAGTCAAATTTAGGCAAGTAGGACTTGAATGAAAACATGTTTGGCGTTTGCACGGTTGCTTTGGTCATAAAGGGCGCTGACACGGCTAAAATAATGAACAGAATCGACATGATGAACATCCCGGTCCCAGCAACGCTCCCAATCCGTTTAAGCGTCGTTAAGCCTAATGAAGCAATCCATAGGAAGAATAAAAAGAGCACTAAACAGATGGCTTGAACGACTAACGCGGGTGTCGTATTGACAAAATTCCCGTTGCCACGGAATAGCCAGCTAAAGGCGATTAAGATGCCTTGGGGCTTTTGTGCCAAATATGGAATATGAACGATCCAATAGGTCCAGGCGGCATAGTACGCGAGCCGTTTGGTACTAGTCGCACGAATCCATGACGAAACGCCCCCCTCAGCGTCTTTGAAAGTTGAACCGAGTTGGCCCACAATCAGGGTATACGGAATAAAATAAATAATCATGATCAGAATCCAAGACGTGACGACTGAAAGTCCTTGTAAGGCGAAGTTATTGACAACGTTTCCAAGACCCCAGACCGCCACAAATGCAATTAGTGCAATGTTGGACCAACGAAGCTGTTTTTCATTTTCCATGATGAAACTCCTTTGCGGCTAAAGTATGCTTAATTGTAAGGCCAAATTGAAAACGATACCAGTATTAACAAGTTAATATTAAAAGCGCTTTACATTTTGGGATAAAAAATGAATTTTAGGTGTCAAAACGGGGAAAATTTGCTATTGTTAAGAGTGGATAATAAACTATTAACGACGGATGGCTCGAGCGGTCCGGATGATGATGAAAGCAGGAATAATCTTGAAAGAAGTTACGATTGGTGAGTTAGCGTTAACGACAGGCATGCCGAAAATTGGCGTAGTCCTGGCGGGTGCGACGCGGGAGGACTTGATTCGCAAGGCGGGGCAGATTTTGACGTCGGCCGCGCAAATCGTGGTGTGGCGATTGAATCCATATCAAGAGTTAGATAATCGTGCGGAACTCGTTAATACCGCCTCCCAGTTGCAACAAGTCTTAGGGACGATTCCACTAGTGGCGACGTTTACGATGGCAGCTGACGCGGATGAAATGGCTGAACATTATCAAACTTATCAAACGCTGGTCAATAATCGGAGCGTGGCAGCCGTTGACGTCGACATTGCAATGGTCAACCAACCTGATTTTATGACGCTGACTCAGCAGATGCGAGCCAATAAGATTCGCTTGATTACTAGCCAGACGGTAACGCGCGCATCGACTACGGAATTAGTGACGACTTATCAAACATTGGCGGCCACTGGTGCGGATGTCGTCCGCGTCACCGTTGAAAGTCAGGATGCGCAGGACGTTTTGGCTTTGATGGCAGCGACTGAACAAGCGCATCGCCAGTTGGCCGTACCCGTGATTGCCACGGCGAGCGGGAAAATGGGCCGTTACAACGGCATCTGTGGCCAGTTGACGGGTTCAGCGGTGACATTTGGACACGTCGGGCGCGTCGGTGACCAGAATCAGTTGACGGTCAGTCAAATCAAACAAGCATTACAGATACTAGTCCCAATTGAAGGAGCGTGAAAGGCATGCAGTGGCGGTCATTTTGGCGACATACGCGTACAATTGTTGAAACCTTACTGATTTATTTCTTATTGATTCAGGGGCCATATGATTTGTGGATCGGCAAAATTGGCTACCGGATTGGGTCTTATTTAATCGACATTGTCGGCATCACCGTGCTATTCATGGTGGTGGAACTCGGTTATAACGCGATTCGACAACACGTTTTGAAACGACGGTCGCAGAAGAAATAGCTGAGATTTGTGTTTAGTAGATGAAATAAACGTCGTCATCAGCAGGGAGCAAACTTGTTGGTGACGGCGTTTTTATGTGCCTTTTGACGGGTGACTAGCTGGGATTGCTGTGGGTGAAATCTAGGTCGATTGAGATGAGATGACGGCTTTTTGTTATGCAGTGGATGAGTGACACAAACGAATCGTTGCACGATGCAAAAATTGTTCAGGTGAACAAAATAGCGCCGATATGAGTGGTAGCGAGTGGAAAATCAGTGTGCGGCTGATTTTTAAGCCTGTCATTCTGTTGGTGAGATATTAAAATAGTTTTGCGATAAACAACAATATTAATCAAGTTAGTAACAGCTTAATTAGAAATCTAATAATTAGTTGAGCTTTCTGAGGACGCCATGCTATAGTTAAAAACCGTAAATCGTGTATTGATTAAACACGATAATTAAATACAGTAAAAACACTTTATTTAATGCGATTAATGGTTATGTCAGTCAGGTTTTTAACAGAGAAATGGGGAATTCCTATCAATCGTCGTGAAATGAAAGTTAGTCGTTATAAAATGTATAAAAGTGGTAAATTGTGGTTATTTGCTGGTGTGACCTTATTGGGTGTCAATATCCAGCTAGTCAGTGTCCATGCGGATGAGGCAGTTGTTCAGTCAACCACTGAACAGGTCACTACGGAAGTCGCGCACACTAATTCGAACGCTGAACAGCCGGCTTTAGCTGTGGTGAACCCCCAAGCGGCCAAAGATGATAACGCTGACATGCGCGTTAGCGAAGTCGCGGATGTCGAGGGCGGCACTGCAGATAATACCGCAGTTGTTGAGAACACAGCTGTGAATGACGAGGCGGATGTCAGCGCTTCTACTGATGTGGTGGCCAGTGCCGACAGTAGTGCCGAAAATGCCGCGACTAGCGAGTCAGACACCGACATTGTCGATAAGGCAGATGTGAATGGGACAGACAATATCAGTGATGCGGCTAGTGGCGACCTTGATGAAAATTCGGCTGCTGAGCGTGAACAGGTCGAAAACGTCCTGACTCCGGAAATAGATTCGCCGGTCAATCACCATCCTGAAGTGGTTGCTGAGACTGAACAAGTTCGAACGGACGCAGATGTCAACGATATGGCGACTGAACAACAAGCGGCGTTGACGATTGCCGATGCCGGACGAGCGGATAATCCAACGACTACCGGTAACTTTGGCGTCGATTGGGAGTTTGATGTGGCGACAGGCACGCTGACTCTGCACGGCGGCACGTTGAAGAACAGTTACGGTGACAATCCTTGGAAGCGCCAGACTTGGGCCTCGTCGATTAAAAAAATCTTCATTGCCGATCGGATTATCGCCGGAACGAATATGAATGGCCTGTTTTCGGAACTGACAACTGTTGAGAGCTATGAAGGTTTGGAAAAAATCGATACTAGTGCCGTGACAAATATGCAGTCGGTATTTAAGGGGAACTATGCAGTCAAATGGCTAGATCTCACTGCTTGGGATGTGAGCAATGTCACCACGATGGCCAACATGTTTATGGGTAGTTTCATGGGTACTGAACTTAATTATCTAAATTTAAGCGGTTGGCAGACCCATAACGTGACTGATGCGTCTAATCCACGGCTTAACTGATTGGGATACCAGTCAAGTTGTCACGATGACCAATATGTTCGCTCACAGCGGTGTTCAGCACTTGAATCTATCTAATTTTGATTCAAGCAGTCTGGTTGAAATGGATGGCGCTTTTGGACAAATGGCCAACTTAGAAAGTATCGAGTTCGGAAGTAAGTTCACCACTGAACACGTCACCGATATGAACGGGCTGTTTGCGGACGATGAAAAGCTCAAATCGTTGGACCTATCTTATTTTAATATGAAAAACGTCGAAGCTAATTGGCAAATGTTAGCTGGTTTGACAAGTTTACAAACACTGGTGCTCGGACCGGGACTTGATTTCAGTCGCCACGGCAATCAACCGCTCGTCGATTTACCGGATGTTCCCAAGAATAACACCTATACGGGAAAGTGGGTCAATATTGATGATCCATCGCAAACACTAACGAGTACTGAATTGTTGGCTTTGTACGCTGGTAAATCAGCGCCAAAAGCAACCTTTGTTTGGGAGACGAAATCCGCAGCGTCGATTACGGCCAAAGATAGCGAAATTTTTGTTAATCAGTCCTGGGACTGGTCGCAAAATGTGACACAGCTAATCGATGCGAATGGTCAAACTGTCGATGTTAGCACGTTATTTAGCACCAATCCACAGGCGGTGTCAGTCAGTGGCGATACCGTCGACACGAGCAAACCGGGGACTTATCAGGTGACGCTGACCTATGCTGGCCATCAAACGACTGTAACGGTCACCGTTAAAGAGAATCAAAGTCAACTGAATCTTCAAGCAAGTGACGTGACAGTTGAAATCGATTCGTCAACGGAAACCGCTGTGTGGCAACCACAAGATAATTTTACCAATGCCACCGATTCGGATGGCCAGTCGGTTGATTGGTCAGGCATCACGGTCATTGGAACCCCAGACCTAACCACAGCCGGCAGCTATGAAGTGATCTACCAATTCACGGATATGACTGGACAATTGGTCAGTGCCACGGTGACCGTGACGGTGGTTGAAAATGAGGCTGATACGGGTGATGGGGACGGCGAGGTGCCTGGTGAACCAGAAGTGCCAGGAGAACCCGAGGAACCGGAAGTACCTGGTGAACCCGAGGAGCCAGAAGTACCTGGTGAACCAGAAGTACTGGGAGAACCAGAAGAGCCAGAAACGCCGGGAGAACCGGAAGAGCCAGAAACGCCGGGAGAACCGGAAGAACCGGAAGTACCGGGGGAACCAGAAGAGCCAGAAACGCCGGGAGAACCTGGAGAACCAGAGCAACCAGGGCAACCGGAAGAACCGAAAGAACCGAAAGAACCGGAAGAGCCAGAAGTACCTGGAAAACCAGAGCAACCGGGAGAACCAGGAACACCAGAACATCCCGAAGCTCCGGAACACCCAGAAGTACCAGAGTGTCCTGAAATGCCAGAACATCCCGAAGTTCCAGAACGACCAGAAGCACCAAAGCAGCCGTCCCAACCAAGTGGCCCAACTGCTGACACCGATGCGGGACATCAAGAATCAATACGGCAACGACCGAGCGTTACTGGACCTAGTTTAACGACTGCAAGCAGTCTGAACCGGGATGCTAGTCAGAAGGTTTCGTCCGAACAAGTTGAACAGCAACGGACAAAATCTGCTTTGGTACGTTCAGACCAGGAGACTGCAGCCGTAATCCCGCTACAGGAACGGGTTACAACGGATGCAATTCGAACAACTGCGAGTGAAACCTTGCCGCAAACAGGTGAACAGTCTAACCACCTTGGATTGATGGGATTAATGATCTTGATGGCGACGGGTTTGGCGAGTGTACTGGGAATTAAACGTCGGCGAGGCTAATTAGATTAAGGAGTGGATGACAAATGAGAGAACAAGCAAAACGGTATAAAATGTACAAGAGTGGTAAAATTTGGGTATTTGCTGGAATAACGCTGATGACCTTAAACCTGACCATGATTAATGGGCGCGCGGATGACACTGATGCGGCCCCGGTGACGAATGCTGCAGCCCAAGTTTTACCAGCTAATCAGCAACCCGAGCTGACACTGAACAAGACTGAACAAATAGCTGGCGATAATGCAGCCAGAGCAGAAATCAGTGATGCACCGGCAAGTGCTGAAGCAGTGGTGGCGACCGATTCGCAAGCAGCGGACACTGTCCAAGAATCCACGGTGACAGCGCCCAATGAAAGTCATGCTGATTCTTCAGAGCAAGTTTCTACTGAACAACCAAATCAGTCAGTGGTTTCCGACCAAACCGCTGAAAGCCCGATTGCAGATGGGCAACTGCCTGTTGAGCCAGCGCCGGATGTTGTGGGCAATCATGATAGTTCATCAGTACACTCTGATTCAGAACAAGCTGCAGATCGTGAGGCTAATGAAATCACCGAAGCACCAGAAAGTTTGCTTGTCGGCCCTGATGTCAGCGGAACAGACACTGAACAACCTGTGCTAACGGAATCAAAAGACATGGTGCGCCGCCAGGAACTGCGTGCTAATGAATTAGGACGAGACGAGGAATACCCGCAGCGTACAGAAGTGACTGGTAATTTTGGTGTCGATTGGTGGTTTGATGCGCAGACTGGTACGTTATCTCTAGGTGGCGGTAATTTAGAAATGCAATGGGTTCCTGATCCATACTATAATCCATGGTGGAATTATATATGGATTGAGCAAGTTACTAAAGTTATGATCGTGGATAATATTTTTGTCGGAAAGAGAATGGATGGCCTCTTCGCAAATTTTAAAAATGTCGAACAATATATTGGCTTGGAGAAAATTGATACTAGCCAAGTACGGATGATGGACAGGGTCTTTTATAACAATATTAGTCTGACGACACTAGATCTTAGCGGCTGGGACACGAGCAGCGTTGTGTGGATGAATAATTTGTTTGGGGTAGCTGTACCGCTGTCTTCGAAACTGGTGACGTTAAATTTAAACGGATGGAATACTAGTAAAGTTACCGACATGACTAACATGTTTATCTATACTAGCAGTCTTAAAACAGTGATTGGGCTAGATAAATTTAATACAGAAAAAGTAACTCGCATGTTCAATATGTTTTGTGGCGCAGGTTTCACGGTTCTAGACATATCCAATTTTTCGAGTGCAAGTTTGGTCGACATGGGTGCGATGTTCGCTGTGATGCCTAATGTGACTAATATTATATTTGGGTCTCAGTTTGATACTAAACGAGTAGAAGAGTTTCGACTAGCCTTTGCGTATAGTCCCAAGTTAGAAACATTGGACTTATCTGGGTTTGATATGACATCCAACAAAAATGGCATTGCTGGGATGTTTTTCGGCGCAATTAATCTTAAAAAATTAACACTTGGTCCGCATGTCAATTTAGCTAAATTTCCGGACGAGCTTTCCCCAAGTGGTTTATCCGGTCCCTATCTGTCCGAAAAATATAGCGGCCGCTGGGTCAACCTTGACGACCCAAATGACACTTTGACCACTCAAGAGCTGATTGCGCGCTACTCCGGCAACGGTGCCGCTATGGCGACGTATATTTGGGAGGCCAATCAAGCCGTTATCGACTTACATGACGTGACTATCGATGCCGGTGACGACTGGAATTGGTCTCACAGTATCGACGGGCTAGTTGACCAGTTTGGCAATCCAGTCGATGTGCAAGCGTTATATGCCGCCAATCCCAAGGCGGTCAAACTGCGCGGGGACCGCGTGAATACGAAACGTCCAGGAACTTATCAAGTGACGTTTAAGTACGCGGGGAAAACGGTGACGGCTTTGGTGATCGTCAAAGCCGACCAGACTAGTCTGAACGTTCATGATACCGATTTGCACGCCGGTGGGACTTGGCAACCACAGGATGCGTTTGACGGCGCAACGGACAAGGATGGTCAGCCGATTGATTTTAGCAACGTCACGGTGACTGGCGACGTCAACCCGGCAGTACCCGGGGAGTATCAAGTGACCTACACGGTTGGCAATCAGAGTCAGACCATCACGGTGACAGTCAAAGAAAATCAGGCAAGTTTGAATCTTCACCAACACCACGTGACGGTGCATACTGATGGGCAGGGTGGCAGTACTTGGCAGCCACAAACCAACTTTCATAATGCGACGGATGTTGACGGACACCCCGTTGACTGGTCCGCAATCGAAGTTATCGGGATGCCTGATTGGACGACTGCTGGCGACTATCAAGTCACATATCAGTTTAAAAATCAGCATGGCAAATTAGTTGCGGCAACGGTAACGATTACCGTCGTGATTGAAGAAGATGATGAACAGGGCGAGTCACAGAGCGCACTCCAAGTTCAAGATTCAACGCTGCAAGTTGGCGATGCCTGGCAGCCGGAAGCAAACGTCGTCGTTGTGACGGACGTCAATGGCGACACCGTACCGTTTGATGAACTGCTGGTGACCGGAACCGTGGATACCACGAAGGCCGGCGTCTACGAAATCACCTACCAATATACCGATGCGAGCGGTAAAGTATTTACCGAAGTCGTGACGGTGACGGTCGTCGAGGCTGACGATGGTGATGCGAACGGTGAGCAGCCGGATGCCGGTGATGACACGGATGAAGCCGAACAACCTGGTGATGGATCGAATACTGAACAACCTGGCGACGGTGATGCCAACGAACCGGATGAATCGGAACAGCCGGATGCCGGAGAACAGCCAGCTCAGCCGGACGATGGTGATGATACTGACGGTTCTAATGAACAGGGACAATCTGGTAATGGCAGTCAGACTGAACAACCACAAACTGGTGACACGGGTAGCCATGGTAAGCCGGGCGTAGGTAATACCGGCAAACCGGGTACTTTAGGCGCTAACAATCAGGGGACTAATGGTAAGGTCCCAGGCGAAACTGGCGTCAATCATGGTTCAAACGATCATTCGAGTGATGTTAACGGGGTGACTCAAGCGGTTCTTGCTGATTTATCAACGGGGACGGATGGGCAATCGCGTGCTGGCCTGAATGCTAGCAACCAAACAGCGAAGCAACTTGGCCAAGCTTCACTATCCAGCTCTGTTCAGCCAGCTTCAGCCAAAATCGGGGCGACACACTTGCCACAAACGGGTGAACAAGCAAGTCATTCCGGTATCTTGGGTGCCTTGCTACTGGGCTTGACGGTATGTGGTGGCTGGTTGGGATTACGCCGCAAGCAGTAGGACGCATCACTAACTTGGCCGTAATCACGTTCGAATTTTCAAATGGGTCAGCTAGTAAGGGGACTAACTGTGCACGGACAGTCTTCGTGAGTACCAGGTGACAATTCCCAATCCACACAAAAACAGGTCGCAGTTTCCAATCGGAAGCTGCGGCCTGTTTCGTTTGTTAAAAATTATTGCACCTTGGCAACTAGTTGTTCAGTGAACGCATCCAGTGCCTTGACGTCATCCGCTTCAGGAGCAAGGTTAACGAACACATCCTTGGCCCCTTGAGTCGCGCCTGCTTTTTTGAACGCCTGACTGAAATCGGTGACAGCTTTACAGTAATCGTCATCGTAGAACGTATCTCCGGAACCAGCGCAACCGTAGATTTTACCGGTCAAATCGAGATCTTGTAAGTCTTCGTAGAAATCGAGCCCTTCTTCTGGGAGCGCACCTTCATCGTACGTATAAGGGACTACGACGCAAATATCGACATCGTTGAATTCCGTGGCGTCGGCTTGCGAGATTTCTTCTTTGGCAACATCGACTCCAAGTTTTTCAAATTTTTCAGTAATAATATCGGCAACGTCCTCATTATTACCGGTAATTGTGGCAAAAATAACTTTAGCAGTGGCCATGTGAACTCCTCGCTTTCAAATATCTTGATAAGCTGATTATAGCAGAGTTTTCATGTGAAATTAAGGTATTGCGGCGTTATTCACAAAACCAGTTGGTCGAGTGTTTCTCAGCAGTGAATTCCATGCTATAATTTAACTATTAATGGTTATTTTACCGAAAATAAATTAATTTTTGGTCGGCGCTTAACCAGAGACTGAATAAATTATAAATTGGCGAGGAGCGTTGGTTTTGTCTAAAAAGAAGAAAAAAGAAGGGTTGGGTAGACGGCTGTGGAATTCCATTACGAAGCCGATTCCTGACGACGATAACGATGAACAAGATAGTGAACAAATTCCTTTAGCCTACGATCTAAAGGATTCAGCGGCGGCAAAATCAGATGATCCCGAAGCAAAATCAACGGTCAATATCCCTCGTTCCAAGGCGGATGCCGAGGATAGTAAACAACCCGTTGATGCAGTGATCGAACCTGAAAAAGTGGCTAAAAAAGCACAGCAGCATGAGGACACTAAAGCGGCCGCTACAAACAAAGCAAGTTCGACAGCCGCTAAGTCAGACAAGGCCGACAAAGTGGACACGGCCAAGCATGCAGCAACTAGCGCGACCATGTCGAAGGATGCGCAACGGCGGGCACAAGCGGCCAAACAAGCTGCGAGTCAGACCAAGCAAGGCGCTAAATCAGCCGGATCAGCCAAAACAGCGGGTTCGGCTGCGAAGGCGACCACTAAACATGCTAAGGACGAAACGTCGCAAGCAACTAAGGCGACGCAATCGCAATCGGCTACAGCGAAGAATGCCCAATCAGCAAAAGCTGCCACTAGCCAGGCAACATCCGCGGACCAGCATTCGGCAGAACCGACGACCCGAACGGCTAAGCACGCGGCACAAGCCAAGTCTGCGGCTCAGGGGAGTCAATCAGCGGCTGCGGAGACACCAGCTAGCCAAGCAACGAATCAGCAAGCGACGGGCAGCCAATCAGGCTTACAAGCCGGCGATACGACGGCAGAACCGATGACCCGGACAGCTCGACATGCACGACAGGCTGCGGCTAAACGGAGCCAACAAAAGATAGAAAATTCGGCAACCAGCCAAGCTGTTACTAGTTCGGCAACCGCTAAGTCAACCAGTGACTCAGCAGCAACTTCTACGAACGCAACTAAGCAAAGCGCGAAGGCGGCTGCGGCTCAATCAGCCACTGCTCAGGGTGCTGCTGCCAAATCGGCTGCCAAATCAACTGCGGCCAAGGCGACTGGTTCACAGGCCCAGACTTCGGCGGCAACTAAGGCGAACTCGGCAGCTTCAGCCAAAGCCAAGGGGCAATCGTCCCAGGCGAACAAGGCTAAGTCGGCGGCAACGCAATCGACAACCGCTAACACGACACAAGCGAAGTCTGAAGCCCCACAACAGCCAAAAGTTGCACGGCGGATTCCTGCCGATCACATTCCACCGGTTGCGCGTAAGCAACAGCCGAAGATTGCGGTCAAGGGGACGGAACAGCCTGAAGATGAGGCACAACCAGAATTACCACTGTCACGTGAAGAATTATATGGGGACCAACAACCAAATGGCGGCAAGCAACCTAAAAAGACGAGTATGTCGCGGGTCGCTCGTCATGAAGAACGCGTCACGGCCGATGACTTGGAAGCTGAAGATCAGGACGCATCCAGACTTGAAAACGATGACCAAAATCCACATCTGAAGCGGAAATCCCGGCATTACAACTGGAAACTGATGCTGACCGGGGTGGCTATCTTAGTGGTCGCTGCAGGTGGTGCCTTATTCATGTGGAACCATGCGCAAACGACGCAGGCCGAAGCACGGACTAGTGCCGAACGGATCGTCGACCAAGTTTACACGTCATCAGCGCAACGCGATTTACGCAGTAGCGCAACGGGTGCGACATTGGCGAAGTTACAAACTAATATTGATAATATGAAGGATTCGAGCGAGAAGACGAGCTTGCAGAAGCAACATGACACTGCAGCCAAAATGCTCAAGGTCCGGACGAACTATCAAGATTTGCGTAATACTCAAGGGCGTATCAAGGCGGATGTCACCATGGATACGATCACCAAGAATCAGCAACGGTTAACCAGTACTGGTTTGACGACAAACAAGGCTTATTTTGCTAAGAAGTATGATAAGTTGTTTGAAAAGACCGGTAAGACCGTCAAAAAGGTGGTCAGCTATGACACGGCCTTCCAGAAACTCTATAACAAGAAGAACAAGTTGAAGGCCTCGACCCCGTCAACGACGGTTGATAAAGTGGCCGCAAACTTAAAGGCCTACCGCAAAAAATCACAGTTAGCCGAAAACGACTACGTGAAGTTAGTGGCTGATCGTAAGAAGTTGGCGAAGGCTAACAAGGCATCCGCATCATCTTCAAGCTCCAGCACCTATAGCTACAGTTACAGCGAACCAGAATCATCCTCGAGTTCTTCGTCGTCAGTTTATAGCGACAGTAGCTCATCGGACGATACTTATAGTTATAGTAATGATACGGATACGAGTTCGGCAACTTCCAGCTCAAAGGCTTCTAGTTATAGCTATAGTTATAGTGCGGCCGATAATAGCAGTTCGACGACTGACTATGGCACCACGTCGTCATCATCGACCACTACTGGAACGAGTTCAAGTACCGCTTCGACCACGTATGGTGATGGAACGGGCACTAATTAAGTTGACTAGTTCGATCCACAATTAAACACGCACGACTGAGACACTTGTCTTTAGTCATCAGTTACGTTGATTAAACGTCTCGTGACCACCCGTAAACAATTTTGTGATGGGCGGTCGCGAGGCGTTTTTGTTTTAATGATGACGACTGTTCATTTTGACTGCTGATACTTATCTGGGTGCGCAATGACGCCTGAACTACTGCAGAAATGATTCAACCAACTAAGCAGCTATCCAGGTGATTGGAACGGCAGAAGCATGATTCCCCTATCGGAAGATAATTAATGCTATGATAATCGTACTGAAATATTTATTAAAAATAATATTGGAGTGGATAGACGATGCAAATTACAATTTTTGGTAAGGGTAATATGGGACAAGCTATTGGGCACAACTTTGAAGCAGCTGGTCAAACGGTGACTTATTACAGTTCTAAAGATCAAGCGACGACATTTGGTGACCTGATCGTAATGGCAGTGCCATACCCAGCCCTAGCAGCCCTTGCAAAGCAGTATGCGACTGAATTGAAGGGTAAAATCGTCATTGATATTACGAATCCATTGAACTTTGATACTTGGGACAGCCTGGTGGTGCCTGCCGATAGTTCTGCGGCGCAGGAGCTACAGCAGCAATTACCTGAGAGCAAGGTGCTCAAAGCGTTCAACACGACCTTCGCTGCCACCTTGCAAAGTGGACAGGTCAATGGCAAAGAACCCACGACCGTGCTAGTTGCCGGTGATGATGACGATACCAAACACCAATTAGCACAAGCGTTAGCCGGAAGCCCGCTACAAGTCAAGGACGCCGGTAAGCTCAAGCGCGCTCGTGAATTGGAAGCAGTTGGCTTCTTACAGATGACGTTAGCAGCTAGTGAACAAATTGGCTGGGACGGTGGCTTGGCGGTCATCAAGTAGCATCAGTGCATCAGCGACGACCAGGTCGAACGGTGTTGGACGTGTTAAATCAGCCGTTCAGCTTTGGGCACGTGGTCTAAATGAGCTTTAAATTTGATTAGGTCAAGGGCTGACCTTTGAGATGCTTTAACAGGTAGTGGGGCGGTAATCCGGACCTAGCTACCTGTTTTTTGATGCTCAAAATGGTGGCGAAATTAGTGTGCTAGCCATGAATATGAGGCAAACACGGTATTAGATACAATAAGTCGTGTTCAGTTTGAACTACCGGGTGACTGAACAAAGCCACGGCACAACTGAACAAAACTGAACAGCCGACAGCTTGCTGCTTTAAGCGAATTAGGACGGTTTTCAGATCAAGTAGTGGTATCATTGAGCATGAGAATAAAGAAGAAATGGGGTCATGAGTATGCCAATCGTTTTAATGGCGCAGGCAACGAAACCAGAGCAACGGCAACAGTTACAGGAACAGTATCCGGGGTGGCAATTTAAGGATGCCGACGCGATAACGCCAGCGGACTATGATGAAGTGGAAGTGTTGTACGGCAATCACCCGCTACTCAAGACATTATTAGCGCGGCCCACCAATCAGCTGAAATTCGTGCAAGTGATTTCCGCTGGCGTGGACTACCTGCCACTGAAAGATTTACAAGCGGCCGGAGTCTTGGTTGCGAACACCAGCGGCATTCATGCGGATGCCATCAGTGAATCCGTTTTGGCAGCGATGCTAACAGTCGTTCGTGGCTACCATGCGGCCTGGCTGAATCAACAAGGGCAGCGTGCTTGGCAATTACCAATGACGACCTCGACATTGACTGGTCAACAGTTATTGATATATGGGACTGGTCAAATTGGACAATCCTTGGCAGCTAAGGCCAGTGCACTGGGTATGCATGTGATTGGCGTGAATACGACCGGTCATCCAGCTGAACATTTTCATGAAACGGTTGCTTTTACGGCGACGGAACCAGTGTTGGCGACGGCTAATTTTATCGTTAACGCCTTGCCATTGACGCCGACGACGCATCACCTATTTAATGCCGCGCTCTTTGCACAGACGAAACAGGCGCCGATGTTGATCAATATTGGTCGTGGACCCGCAGTCGATACGACTGATTTAATGGCGGCCTTGGACCAGCACCAGTTAAGCATGGCGGCCCTTGATGTGACGGAACCCGAACCATTACCGGCGGATCATCCGCTCTGGCAACGCGATGACGTGTTGGTTACACCACATATTTCCGGCCAGATTGCCCATTTTCGTGCGACAGTCTTTCCAATTTTTGCCGCAAACTTTGCGCAGTTCGTTAAGGATGGCACGCTTGTCCGCAACCAAGTTGATCTTGACCGTGGTTATTAGCCCAGTTATTGCTGGCTAGTCAGACGCAGGGCCATTACTGAACGGCGCGTTCAGTTTGAATGAAAAATGCAAAAAATCCGATAATACGCAATTCATTATTGAAATGCGCGTTATCGGATTTTTGAGCTTAAATAAGTCAGTGTTCAGATTCTTTGAAATTTTCAGCGGTACGGTCATTGGGACCCTGCCCAATTGCGAGAATGAAGACGGTGCTAATGATGAGTACGCTGCCAAGAATGTCGAGCCAGCCAAAGCTGACGCCCAGTAGGACGACGGCAATGACGGTCGCTGACAGTGGCTCGAAAGCATCAAGTAAACTCACGACGGTTGGTCGGATGTATTGCAGACTTTGCAGGAAGAATAGAAAAGCCAGCAACGTTCCAAACAAAATAACAAAGACCAGTTTACTGATGTTTAGCGCCGTCAACGGTATATGGATCGACCAGACTGGTTGAACGAGGTTAAATAGAATCCCGCCCAGTAGCATCGACCGGATAACAGCCCCCAAATCAAGGCCCAGACGGAGATGACCAGCGTGCCAGGATTGCCGTGGGTCACCAGTAAAAATGACCCTAATAAGGCGCAAATAATGGCGAGTCCCTCGGCACGGGTCGGCAATTGACGGTGCGCCACTAACATCCAGAGGGCGATGAATACTGGCCCCATGAACTGTAAAATGGTTCCCGTAGCGGCGTTACTCGCTTCGACCGCCAAGAAATACGTGAACTGTACTGGCATCAGCCCGAGCAACGTGTAAGCTGCGATTTGTAGCAAGTCACGGGGCTGTCGCCAAATTGACCACAAATCAACGTGTGTCACTAAACTGACGAGGAACAACGCAATTCCGGCTCCCAGCATGCGAATTCCAGTGAGCCAAATCGAGTTAATATCGGTCGTGTCGAAAAGGGTCTGCGCCACGGCACCAGAAACGCCCCAAAAGGTCGCGCTGATACTGGCCAGAAAAATCCCCTTAAATTCCCGACTGAACTGCATGATATACCGCCTCCCTGTATCAATCACTTAACTTCCATTGTACATGATTTTACCCTGAAAAGGGGCGGGGGAGTTTAGTTGTTCAGGAATTAGCATGCCGCTAGTAACTAAACGCGCGTGTTCAGCATGTCGCCAACTGCAATGCGGTTCTAGATTTTGGGTGGCCTGTTCACCAATACAGGTCATCTACGAATTAAGGATGACCAGTCTCACAAGATTCAAACAAAACGGCTTCCCGATACTTACGCGGTATTGACCATCGTGCGCAAGTGTTAGGAAGCCGAAGTAATCGAACCCTATTAATCACCAACAACCATTAGTCGCCAGCAACTATCAGCCACCGACAATCATTAATAATTGACCATCGTTAGGATCTGGGTATCAGCGGTAATCGGCCCTATTAGCGACGTTTGACGCCCTGACGACAGCTTAAGCGCTCGCTTGTTCTGTCGCTGAAGTTGTCGCCGTTGTGTTTGCCTGTTCAGTCGTTTGTTCAGTCTTTTCAGCTGCTTGACGCGTCGTTTCAGCCAAGTGAACGAGGTGAGTCAGGAATGCGTGGGTTTTGGCCTGATACTGGTGCTTTTGGCCTAATTTAACTAAGTAGCCATTGATGTAATCCACTTCGGTTGGCCGGTTGTGCGACATATCTTGGTACATCGATGGGTAGTGGAGCGGATTGGCGACTTTACTGACGTAGTTGACCGAGGCTAATTCTTCAGCCCGCGTATTGAGCATCGTAATGCCGTCGCGTTCACAGACATCGTACGCTTCATCGATGAGCTGGCGGCTAAGTTCATCGGCGCCAGGATAAGCGGCAAATTCGCCCATCGTGATTTCGAATAACGTGCAGAGGGTGTTGACTACGGAATTGAAGACAACTTTAGCCAAGAGGGTGCCGCGGAAATTAGTGGTTAAGTTCGGATGGAACTGACATTTGTCCAATTCAGCAACGATTTTGTGGGTCATCTCGTCTGGCTGTTCCGTATAATTAGCTAGATTCATCGTGCCAGCACCGCGCGCCCCAATAAAGTCGACGTCGCCAGGGCCGTTTAAGACCGTTGCGACTAATGCGGTTCCTGCTAATAATTTGTCAGGCTTGAAGTATTGTAATAATTTTTCAACGTGTCCCATGCCGTTCATACAAGTGAGGACGTACTGTTGGTCGTTGAACGCGTGAGCGGTGCGAGTCAAAAAGTCGGCAAGTTGCATCTGTTTAGTGAAAACGACCCAGACATCCGGATTATCATGATAGTCTTCTGGTGTCGAGACCTTAACGGGAACTAAGTGGCGATTTTGATGGTCGCGGGAGACGTACACGCCACCTTGCCGATGAATTTGATCCACATTTTTCTGCCAGGTATCCACAAAATCGACCTGATTGCCTGCTTCTTGTAATAACACACCGTAACGTAATCCCATGGCGCCTGCGCCGAGTACTGTAAAATGCATATGTATGACCATCCTTTAATATGATTTAATTAATAAATGAAAAATAAAACGTCCGACAGACTCGTAAGCCTGCCGGACGCAAATGCGTGTTACCACCGGTATTCATCAGCAATTCACATTCCTGACCTTCAGCACATCGTTGTCAATGTGCGACACGTTAATGAGTGTCAAACCAGCACGAGTTACTTCGATTCACTCGCACGCTCACAGTTGATGTTCATTGTCCGTTGACAGGTCTGCTTACACCATCTCAGACTCGCTTGGGCTGCATAACGGCAATTACTGGACTGTTCAAAGCTTTTATCATCGTTTATTAATTGTTCTCTAATTTAGTGGTTTGGCGGTAGAAAGTCAAGTGATGGTGGAAAGACTTTGGGATATTAGGTCATAGGTCGGAAAATAGGAACCATCCTGGTATCTAAACTTAAGATTATTTAGTCAGTTGAATCAGTCGCAACCCAAAAATGTTGGTGCTTAAGGCCGCGTATTGGCATTTCTAGCCCGAGAAGTGTTCCGGAATGGTGCAGAAGGAAAAATTTGGCGTGAATCATGGTGTCAGGTGAGACGTGTTGATGCGTCGGCAATGATTGAATCTGCTGTCTTAATCATGAAAATGCGGTATGTTCAGTAATTTTGAAAGCGATTTCCATTCTGTGAAAGAATAGCGTACAATTGTAAGTGTAAATTACGTAGGAGGAGTCACTTATGCCAAAATATTTAGTTTTTATGGATATTGACGGGACGCTCTTGACTGAACATCAATACGTTTCAGAGCGGACCAGAGCGACGATTGAACGCTTGCAGAAGCAGGACGTGCTATTTTATATTGCCACGGGGCGGATGTATGAATTGGCCAAAATCGTCCGTAACAAACTCAATCCGGATGTGCGGTTAGTTACCTCGAATGGGGCGGTCTTTGACGGTGCTCAGGGTCGTGAGCTGACTAAACTGGGGGGCGCTGCCGTGGAGTTGGCCTATCTGATTGCGCGGCGTGATAATTTGCCAATGATGTTATTTACACCTGATATGGCTTATTACACCGAACAGATTCCGCGGTTTGTTGCCCGCAACGCGGCCAATTTTGATGCGGATGAAGTTTCAATCGGCTATGAAGAAGTTAAGAGTTTTACACAACTGGCGACCATCGAGGACCAGATCACGAATGGCGTAATCCTCAGTCGCGAGGATATGTCACGTTTAGATTCTGCACGTGAAAAGTTGACCAACAGTAAGTTATTGCGGTTGTCCTCATCTAATCCGAATAACATTGAAATGATTCCGCTCAACACGGATAAGGGGACGGCCGTTAAACAAATCCAATGGGAACAGCACGTTGATGCCGCCCATACCTTCGTCTTTGGCGATGGGTTAAATGACGTGGGCATGATGGCCGAAGCTGATTTATCAGTCGCGATGGGCAACGCGTTACCACAAGTGAAAACCATTGCAAACTACGTGACGGATACCAACTATAACGATGGGTTGGCGCTGTTCCTAGAACGCTATTTTGCCGAGCATCCGTTAGCAGACGTTAAGTAAAGATAGTTTACAATCGGCCGGTTAGTGACCTAGTCGCAATGATTGATAGCGTCAAACGACATTCAAGGCGATCTCCAGAAATATCCCCGGAGGTCGCCTTTTTGTGGTAAGATTAATATTTCACAAAGACTCAAGTAGTGTTGTTTGACATTTGCGTCAAATTTGGCACACTTAGTAATGAAGTGTTTTTAGGAAGTGATAACTGTTGAAAATTGAAATTTTACCGACGACCACCGCGGAGATTCCGCTAGCCATTTTGTCGATGACCAACCTTGATAACCGTGAGCTGAACCCGGCAATTGAAAAACAATTAACGACTCAGCAGATTCCTGTCGCGCAACCACAGAGTGCCTTAGCCGACCTGATTCAAGTGATTCATGCGCATCATCCGGTGGCGATCAACGCGTGGGATATGAATGCGTTGGGCACTGATGAAGTGCAGCTACAAGTGACGGCGCAGGGGGCTCAGCTTGCCACGACGAGCGCGTTAGTACCCAATCTTGATAGTAAGAGTAGTCGAATTCTGGTCGTGATTGGTGATACGACGGCCAGTGCAGAATCGGTGCACGCGACCGGTCAAGAACTCCAACGTAAAATCAAGGCCTTCTTCGGCATTCAAGCTCGGTTGCAATTCCCAAGTTGTACTGCGGAACCGGTCAGCCTAGAAACGACTAGGCCCGCTTCTTAGGGGTGACGTTGATGTCGATTAAGTCAAACTGACGGTCTTGGTAGTCGACGCGACTTACGCTGGTGTTTTTGAGCAAGCGTGTCGGTAGTTCACCGGGACTGATTTGATATAAAAAGGCACTCAGGACGAGTCCGTGCGAGACGATTAAAATATTTTTATCGTGGTCGCCATGCTGTGATTCGTATAAACAAATGCGTCGCAGGGTCCGACTGATCCGGTCCGTAACACCGACGAGGGTCTCAGCTGCCCGTGTCTGGTCAAGAGAATTGAAGACCCAGAGCAGCGTCGCAAACCGTTCACGGCTCAGCATGAGCTTGATGAAGGTCCCAATGCCCAATTGTTTGCGGACTTGCTTAACGATCCACATGTTACGGGTGCCTTCTAGTCCACCAAAATTAAATTCGCGTAAGCCGACGTCGATCGTCGGCTTTTTAATTTCGGGATGGTGCGCCAGAATAATGCGACTGGTTTGTTGGGCTCGACCCAGATCACTCGTATAGGCGGCGTCAAAATGGGTATCGGCGAGCATCCGTGCTAACCGTTCTGCATCGCGCACGCCGTTATGTGTCAATTCTGAATCGTAAATGCCTTGTAGGCGGCCGGCCGCGTTGAGTTTTGTTTGGCCGTGTCGAACTAAGTATAAGTGAATCGTTGCCATTGCTGACCCTCCCTTGCAGTTTGATGAACATAATCCAATTGTAAGGCCTGGCCTAAGATTCAACAAGCCTTTAATTGTTAATGGAAACTTTATTTTGATACAAGCCGTGTACCAATCGAGCGATAAAGCTGTTGGCCCTGTCTTGACAACCTTTTGATTTCAAATCTAACGCGGCAGGTAACAAACATATTGTGTGAGTCAATTTGTCACGAATTATGATTAAATCATGCTATTTTTAAGTTCAAGAGCTGCCAGCTGAGACCCGCTGGAAACAGTGCGAGTTACCGTGAACTTGCTGTGGTGGATGCTTCCTAATCCGGCTTCCAGGCATTTCTGACAACGCTGGAACGCGATGGACATAGATTTAAGCCGAAAGCCCACGTCTTAAATACTGGTCTTCCACTAACCAAGCACACAACGCTTGCTAAGTGGAATTTCATCGCTGAGCATTGTCAGAAACACCTTCCAGCCGGGATGGTATTCGAAAGGCAGACATGTGCGGACCCAACTTTTTGTTGAATTGGTCGTTGGTTCATTGATCCACGAGAATTTTGATATTGAACCGTCAGACTGTTTTCTAACAATCGCTAACCTTTCTTACTCATATTTTCAGGACTCTGATAAGCGAAGGTCGTTTTATCGACTGAATACAAGACTAGTGTCCGTTGACATTGGTGAATTATATTCAGTAATCTTCTCAGTACTCAAATGTCATAAAGCATCAGCGATACCAATTCAAAGCTTGCTTGAAGGACAAGGCCCTAATATTCAGTGGTCAATTGCACCCAAATAGGTGGCCGTTCATCCGCCATTCGAACGGCTTCCCGACTGGAGGGGCTGGCTGACAATGCTCAAGGGCGAAGTTCTTCTTGTCCGGGCGGGTTTCCCGGGCTAGAAGAAGACTCGTATTTGAAATTGCGCAGTGGGGTTCTGCGTGAGTTCAAATCGATGTCCGCCCTGTTCCAGCGTTGTCAGCCAGCCCCGGAGGTCGGAATAGGGCGCGGCTCCGCTGACGAACAGTAATCCAACTTGGCATTTTTTAATCATGATTCATGCCAGAAAATAACGGCGATTATCATACATATAGTGATCAGCTAAAACAAAAGACGTCCCAAATAAGGGACGTCTTAAGCTTATTGATTATTCCAATCTTCATTCAGAACTTGCTTTTTTTCCTGCTTGAGAATCTTCATCATTTTGCGACGGGCAACGAAGAACGGAATGCCGATATGTGCGAGGTTGCTCCGGAAGCGCCAACGGTAATGGTAAGTCCGATCCGGTACGTATTCGGAGGACTGTACGTAGTTGGCGTAGCGGAAGGCAAACAGTTGGTCTTCCAGAAAGTTGATATCTTCGTTGAAGGTCAGGTGGTGGGTGGTAATAATCTCGCGAATGAATGCTTTATTCCACGAAAAACCGCCGACGGTCCCAAAATTGATGTTGGCAATCAAATCTTTTTGACTGTAAGTTTTAGCGGGACTAGGAACAGCTAAGTAACCATAGTGCCCACAGACAACGAGTTGCGTATTCGGGGCTGCTTGATAGGCGGCTAGGAAGGTGGCCAGAAAATCTGGTTCGACCCAGTCGTCGCCGTCAACAAAACAAAGGTACTTGCCCTTGGCAGCAGCCATACCGGAATTACGAGCTGCGGAGACGCCCCGGTTAGTCGTGTGGGTAATCACGTGGAACCGGTCATCACCTTTGATTAACGCGGCAATTTGTTCGCCAGTGTCGTCAGTCGAGCAATCATCAACCACGTAGACTTCGAAGTCGGTCAGGGTTTGGCGTTGCAGACTAGTCAAGCAGCTGTCTATAAATTTATGCTGGTTGTAAGCTGGTACAACCACTGAAAAAAGGGGTGCTGACACGCTAATTCCTCCATCGTAAATTTGAATACTATTACTAGTATACCCATAAATTGTGATGAATTTGTAGTGAAATCCCCTTTTTTAGCCATAAATTAATTATTTGCCAGATTGGTGGTATGGAAATAGAGCGCTAAGTCGGGATAAACGAAGACGGTGTGTGAGAAATCAAGCAATCCATTATTTTTATAATAATTGGATGAATCGAGGGCCAAATAAGTATCACCGTGCCCGAGGTCCATCAGCTCGGCCTCTTCCTTACTCAAGTTGGTGAGAGACAGGTAGTCATCACTATTGGCGATGCCGATGCCGTATGCTTCGTTGATGAAATCCCAAATCGAGCTATTGACGGCCTCCGTGGAGAGGTAGGGGACGACCGAACGTAGATAGTACGCTTTTTCCAGGCAGTAGAGTTGGTCGTGCCAGTAGCGCAGACGAATGATGCGATACAGTTCTTCGTCGATTGGAATTCCCAGTTGGTGACTCAATGCACTGTCACCCTTGACGGTATCAAAGGTGAGCACTTTGGACTTCAGGTTGCGTGGATGCAGATTACTATTGAAGAGTGAGCGAGCCGACAAGTTGACGACCGTTTTATGTTGTAACTGGATATTGGTAATGTAATAGCCACTCCCTTGAACCCGGCGGAGTAAGCCCTGTTGGTAGATTAAATCGATGGCTTTACGAATCGTATTCCGACTCGCATGGTAGCGTTCCATTAATTGTGCTTCGGTGGGTAATTTGACAGTAAAAACACCGTCTTGAATGGCGGCGACGAGCTTGGTCGCAATCTCACGATACATAGAAACCACTTCTTTCAAAGTTAATGTCATAGCATAATTTGTAGGTACAAATTAAATAAATTGCAGATATCTGATTAATAACGCTTGTCAAATTTGTACCCATGACTTATAATTCTAATTGTAATGAAAGCGGTTTATTAAAGCAACCGCTGTAACATATAAATTTAAAACGATCTAGGAGCGTGTTTATTATGGCTGAAAGAACAATTATGTTGGTATGTGCCGCTGGGATGTCAACGTCATTATTAGTATCCAAGATGCAAAAGGCTGCTGAAGCAGAAGGTATCGATGCAGATATTTTTGCAACCGCTGCCAGTGACGCTGATGCTAAGTTGGCTGAAAAAAATCCTGACATTTTAATGCTTGGACCACAAGTTCGTTACATGTTAAGTGATTTCCAGAAGCGCGTGGATATTCCAGTTGAAGTAATCAACATGCAAGACTACGGGATGATGAACGGCGAAAAAGTTTTGAAGGAAGCCGAAGCATCAATTGCAAAAGCTAACTAATCAATGAATTATCGATGCGACCATGCCACGGTAGTTTTACCGGGCGTGGTGGCATTTTGATTGTCACGCACACGAAAAAAACGCTAAAAGGATGAGGGCAATGGCAGAAGAACAAACTAAAGAAGTTGAAGCAAGTCTTGAAACTATCATGGGACTGATCGTTAATGGTGGTAATGCAAAGAGTTCCGCTTTCGAAGCAATTAAAGCTGCTAAGGAAGGCGATTTTGAAACTGCGGATGCGAAGTTGAAGGAAGCCGATAACTTCTTGACGGAAGCACACAATTCACAAACTTCGATGTTGACCGCAGAAGCACAGGGTGAACATACCCACGTCTCATTATTACTCGTACATTCACAAGATCATATCATGAATGCCATTACTTTCCGGGATTTAGCTGGTGAAGTCGTGGACGTTTATCGTCGCTTAGCTGCTGACGAAGCAAAGTAATTAATTAATTGGAGCCTAGGCAAATACCTGCTGGTGTTGGTCTGGGCTTGTTTTTTCATTCATGCCGTAGTCAAAGATGATGACGGGTGCTTAACGCGTGGACGTGGCGGTTACGCGGCCAATGTTTGTTAAGCTTACGAAGACTGTAACTCAGGCTAACTGAGCAGCATTAATGGAGGAAATTAGTTCATGACAAAAGGATACAAAATGCCGAAAGATTTTCTGTGGGGTGGCGCGGTCGCGGCCCATCAATTAGAGGGTGGCTGGCAAGCTGGCGGTAAAGGGGTCAGCATTGCTGATGTCATGACTGCTGGTCGCAATGGCGTTCCCCGCAAGGTCACGGATGGCGTCAAGGAAGGGGAAGTCTACCCGAACCATTGGGGCAATGACTTCTACCACCGTTACCCAGAAGATGACCAATTATTTGCCGAAATGGGTTTTAAATGTTTCCGGACATCGATTGCCTGGACCCGAATCTTCCCGAATGGTGATGAAGCTGAGCCAAATGAAGCAGGGTTGAAATTCTATGACGACTTATTTGATGACTTGCTCTCACATGGCATTCAGCCGGTCGTGACGCTATCCCACTTTGAAATGCCTTATCACCTCGTTAAGGCGTATGGTGGCTTTAGCAATCGGAAGATGATCGACTTCTTCTTGCACTTTGCGAAGGTCGTATTTGAACGTTATCAAGATAAGGTCAAGTATTGGATGACCTTTAATGAAATCAATAATCAGACGGCGTGGAGCGACCCCCATCCGTTATTACAAAACTCCGGGTTACAACTCGGTAAGGATGACAACTGGGAACAAGCGATGTATCAAGCTGCCCACTATGAACTCGTGGCGAGCGCGCTGGCCGTTCAGGCGGGACATGCGATTAATCCGGACTTCCAGATTGGTTGTATGGTGGCGATGTGCCCAATCTATCCACTGACGGCCAAACCAGCGGATATCATGATGGCCGAACGGGCAATGCAGAAACGTTACTGGTTCGGCGATGTCCACTGCTTAGGCGAGTATCCAAAGTGGTTACCGAAGTATTTTGAACGTAAAGGCTTTGATATGGATATTACGGCGGCTGATTTGGCAACGTTGAAAGCCGGCACGGTCGATTACGTTGGCTTCAGCTACTACATGTCGTTTGTGACCAAGGGCCATGATGGTGACTCGGACTACGACTTCAAGGAACCGGATGATTTTGTTGACAATCCGTACGTTGAAAAGTCGGACTGGGGCTGGCAGATCGACCCAACTGGGCTGCGCTACGCGATGAACTGGATGCAGGATCGTTGGCACTTGCCACAAGTCATCGTTGAAAATGGTTTTGGGGCATATGACAAGAAGGAAGCCGATGGCAGTGTCCACGATGATTATCGTATCAGCTACTTCCGTGACCACATTTTAGCGATGGAAGAAGCGGTTGCCTTAGACGGCGTCGACCTGATTGGTTACACGCCATGGGGCTGCATTGATTTGGTCTCGGCAAGTACCGGTGAAATGGCCAAACGCTATGGTTTCATCTACGTTGACGCGGATGACGATGGCCATGGTAGTTTTGACCGCTCGAAGAAGGACTCCTTTGACTGGTTCCAGAAGGTCATTGCGAGTGATGGTGAAGATTTATAGCGAAAGGATGAAGTAGTATGGCAGAGACAAGTGGATTACGTTCGGACTTTTTATGGGGTGGCGCGGTTGCCGCCCATCAATTAGAAGGCGGTTGGCAAGCTGGCGGTAAAGGGGTCAGTGTCGCTGACGTCATGACCGCTGGTGCCAATGGGGTGCCACGTGAAATTACTGATGGCGTGATTGCCGGTAAAAATTATCCCAACCATGAAGGCATTGATTTTTATCATCACTATAAGGAAGATATTAAGTTATTTGCCGAAATGGGCTTTAAGTGTTTCCGGACATCGATTGCCTGGACGCGGATTTTCCCGAATGGCGACGAAACGGAACCCAATGAGGAAGGTTTGAAGTTTTATGACGACATGTTTGATACTTGTCACCAATACGGCATCGAACCGGTCATCACCTTAGCGCACTTCGAAATGCCATACCACTTAGTCAAAAAATACGGTGGTTGGCGTTCGCGCAAGGTCATCGACTTCTTCGTACACTACGCTGAAACGGTCTTCAAGCGTTACAAGAACAAAGTGAAGTACTGGATGACGTTTAACGAAATCAACAATCAAACGACCTATACCAATCAATTCTTGATGGCAACTGACTCTGGTTTGGTCCTCAAACCAGATGACCCTGATGCAGAAGCGTTGATGTATCAAGCCGCCCATTACGAAGTGGTTGCGAGTGCCTTGGCAGTTAAAATCGGGCATGCAATCAACCCGGATTTCCAGATTGGGAACATGATCAACATGACGCCAATTTACCCGGCAACGGCTAAGCCACAAGATATCATGCAAGCTGAAAAAGCCATGCAACGGCGCTACTGGTTTGCGGATGTGCAATCATGGGGTTACTATCCAAATAACATGGAAGCCTACTTCAAGCGGACTGGCTTCCGGCCTGACATCACGGCTGAAGACCGGCAAGTCTTGAAGGAAGGCACCGTGGATTATATTGGGTTCAGTTACTACAACTCCAACACGGTCGCTGCTCAAGATGACAACCCAGATTATCGCTACGTCGGTCCAGAAGCAGTCGATAATCCATATCTGAAGACGAGTGAATGGGATTGGCCAATTGACCCAGAAGGCCTACGCTATTCCTTGAACTGGTTGCAAGACCGTTACAACAAGCCAATGATGATCGTTGAAAACGGGCTGGGTGCTCGCGATAAGGTCGAAGCCGATGGCAGTATCCACGATCCATACCGGATTGACTATCTACGCGCGCACATCAGTGAAATGATCAAAGCGGTCAATGAAGACGGTGTCGACCTGATTGGCTACACGCCATGGGGTTGCA
This sequence comes from Lactiplantibacillus sp. 7.2.4, assembly GCF_018991185.1. Lineage (NCBI taxonomy): Bacteria > Bacillati > Bacillota > Bacilli > Lactobacillales > Lactobacillaceae > Lactiplantibacillus > Lactiplantibacillus sp. 7.2.4. The sequence goes on along the minus strand of NZ_JAGYGS010000002.1, from coordinate 119,112 downwards.
TTGACTTGGTCTCCGCTGGGACTGGTCAGATGTCGAAACGTTACGGCTTCATTTACGTCGACAAAGACGATGAAGGCCAGGGGACACTAGACCGTTCCAAGAAGGACTCATTCTACTGGTATCAAAAAGTCATCCGGACTAACGGCGCAGACTTGAAATAGGGTTCACGGATGCGGTGTCCCGGTTATACTCAACTGAGCAGTTAGTTTACCAAAGTTAACAATGAATCAGCAAACGGTGTTTAAAGCGAATGGGCTTTGAACGCCGTTTTTGAATTTGGGATTAAAAAGGATTAAGTACATGCCAATTTCTCGTTCAAAGAAAGCCAGCTAAGACCCGCTGGAAACAAAGCAAGTTAGTATAAAATTGCAGTGATAGACACATCCTACTACGGCTTCCAGGCATTCTGGACAATGGCCGTGACGTGGTGGACACAGATTTAAGCCGACAAACCACGTCTTAAATACTGGTCTTTCATGTTAACTGTGATATGGATAAAACGTGCTCGGGTCAGACTGGGACTTCCGGTTAGCTACGCCAGAACGCCAAGCGGAAGTTCACCGCTTAACGCTCCAGCTAGGCTAATCCTCAGTCCAAACCTGTCTGAACCTCACAGGCTGAAAGACACTGGGCCTTGCCCAGAATACCTTCCAGCCGGGATGGTATTCGAAAGGCAAATATATGCGAACTCAATATTTAATGGACTGATCGCTAAGTTTGAATTAACAGTCGTTTTGACATTCAACGTAAGCCTAGTTATTGGTAATATTTTAGCTACTTGCCCATATTTTGAGACTATGAATCATGAGCATCGGCGAACATTGGTGAATTTTCTCACGTCAACTCAGATACTAGAGCCTTGAATTTTACATGAATGGTAATTTTATCGTCTGTTCGTAAGCCTAAGAATCATACAATAATCATTAGGCAGTCTTGCCAGAGTACGAATACTATAGATGTTGATTCGCAGTTCGCATGAAGGGTCAGTCGCTTAATGTTTAGCGGTCAATTGCACCCAGATAGGTGGCCGGTCATCTGCCATTCGAGTGGCTTCCCGACTGTCCGGCCCGCCGGACAATGCTCAGTAGCCAAATTATTCTTAGTCGGAAGTGGTCTTCTTCCGGCTTAGAATAAGACTCGTATTTGAAATTGCGCAGTGATTTTCTGCGTGAGTTCAAATCGACGTCGGCTTACGTTCCAGCAATTGTCAGCCTGCCCTGGAAGTCGGAATAGGAAGCTCACCGGCTGACGAACAGGAATCCACTAACTAGCACAATGTGTATACGGTCATTCCTTTTGCAGGCTTCCCCGCATGTTGGGTCGCTCAACCAACAATTCAGGTGAATTTGGCGCCAAGGATTGTTAAAGCGGGCTAAGTGTGGTTAAATGATGAACGAAAGTGGTGTCATGTTATCTAACATGAATCAATTAAACGAAAAGGACCTGAAAGTATGGATACAACGGTAATGATTGAAAAGCACCCACAAATCAAGGATTTAATGGCAGAACGGCCAATCGTTTGGCGTAACCCGGATTATGGCGAATCGGCTGAGTTGCCATTGACGCGGGCAGATATTTTTGATGCGGTGGCGCGCTGGGAGCGTTTTGCACCTTTCTTAGCCGTCGCCTTTCCGGAAACAGCGGCGATGAATGGCGTGATTGAATCGCCACTATTGAAGCTCCAGCATATGCAACCGGCGTGGGAGGCCATTAATCATCAATCTTTGGCAGGGCAATTGTATCTCAAGGCGGACAGTCAGTTACCGATTTCAGGGTCGATCAAGTCACGTGGTGGTATTTATGAAGTGCTGAAATTCGCCGAACAGGTCGCCATGACGCATACTGATTTAACGTACATGGACGATTATAGCGTACTGGCCACGCCCAAGTATCATGACTTGTTCGCACAATATGGTGTGATTGTAGCGTCGACTGGTAATTTAGCACTCAGCGTGGGTATCATGGCCGCAACCTTTGGCTTTAAAACGACGGTGTACATGTCACACGACGCTCGGCAGTGGAAGAAAGATAAGTTACGTGCTAATGGCGTCACAGTTGAAGAACTGAACACGGACTTTTCCAGTGTGATTCCAGTTGCACGAGCGGCGGCAGCTAAAGATCCGCATACCCATTTTGTCGATGATGAGGGCTCCCGTGACCTGTTCTTAGGCTATGCGGTGGCCGGTGTGCGGTTGCAGCACCGATTAAAGACGCAGGGCATTCCGTTAGACGACCAACATCCAGCCGTCGTTTATCTGCCAGCCGGCGTCGGTGGTAGTCCGAGTGGCGTGGCGTTCGGGCTGAAGATGATTATGGGCGACGCCATCTATCCGGTCTTTTGCGAACCGACCCACGTCCCATCCGTCACCCTGGGCATGATGACCAAGCTCAATGAAAAAATCGCTGTTCAGGATATCGGCTTGGATGGCTTAACGGCAGCGGATGGGCTCGCGGTTAGTCGCCCATCCCGGTTAGCGGGCAAAATCATGCGGACCTTACTATTAGGAACCGCCACCTTTGAAGACAATGAGCTTTATAAGTATTTGACTAAGTTGTTGGACACGGAGCAAGTGATGGTCGAACCATCTGCAGCCGCTGGGTTTACCGCCATCGCACCCATCACTAATCAATTTCCTGAACTCGCTGGCAAAAATGTGACCCACATCGTCTGGGCAACTGGTGGCGATATGATGCCGGAATCCGAACGACAATTGGATTATGATTTAGGGCGGAAATTGCTGTTGGCGGTTGAGGGCGAGTAGGTAGTTCGTTATTACATGAAAATAGTAGAAACTAAATCGGCGGACAACATGTATTAATAATGTGCCTGTTAATAGAGATGTATTGAGACGCAGTAATCAAACGATGCTACGTCTTTTTTGTTGTGTAAGAATAGATTGAAACAATTAAGCTAATAATTTGAACTCAGTGGTCGTAAAATGTTGGCTTAATGGTGAATGCGCTTTCATCTATGATGTATTTGTAAACAAAAGCAAGTCACATTATACGAGGAGTGTCATTTTATGAATAATTGGATTAATTTAACTGGTCGCGTCTACGTGGTAACGGGTGGATCATCAGGTATCGGTGCAGCCATTGTGACGGAATTGTTGAATAACGAAGCAATTGTCTATGATGCTGATTTGAATCAGCCAGAATTAAATCATCCTAATTTACATTTTGTTGAAACGGATGTTACGAATCAGGATGCGGTGACATCACTAGTAAAACAGGTCGTCACGGATCAAGGTAAGCTCGATGGCTTGGTCAATAATGCCGGGATTAATTTACCACGGCTGTTGGCAGACGCGCAAGAACCGTTTGGAAAATATGAGTTTACCCAACAAGATTTTCAAAAAATGTTTGCGGTAAATGTGCAAAGCGTCTTTCTGATGTCACAAGCGGCAACGCATCAATTTGAGAAGCAACAGTATGGTGTCATCGTAAATATGTCCTCCGAAGCGGGACTTGAAGGTTCTCAGGGTCAAAGTGTATACTCTGCAACTAAGGGGGCTATTAATGGTTTCACGCGTTCATGGGCAAAAGAATTAGGTGAGCATCATATCAGAGTTGTTGGTGTGGCACCAGGTATCATGGAAGCAACGGGATTGCGCACCTCAAGTTATGAAGAAGCGCTGGCCTATACTCGGCACAAGACAGTGGCTGATATTCGGGCCGGCTACAAGAGTACAACAACGACGCCATTAGGACGTAGCGGCAAATTATCTGAAGTTGCAGATGCAGTTAATTACTTATTATCTGATCGGGCCAGCTACATTACAGGCGTTACAATCAATGTTGCGGGTGGAAAGAGCCGCGGCTAGAATAGCGTGGTGATAAAATGAACAGACAAAATTTTGAAATGCTAAATTTTTTTATCAATAATGATGCATTAACGCTCAGAGAAATTCGCAATCAGTTCGCGCTTTCGCGGTCAACAATCATTAAGAATGTTCGTGATATTAACGAGTATTTGAATGGGATTGCCAAAATAAATATGAACGGGTCAAAGTTTTATCTGATCATTAACAATTATGCCGAAGTCGCAAAAGTTCAAACCTTCTTTTTGAAGCGTGATTTGGATTTTAATGATCCAGATAAGCGGCAGGTGACTATTTTAAAAGAATTAATCAAACACTTATCAAACTATCTTGTGATTGACGATTTGGCAGATTCTTTGGCGGTTAGCCATGGAACATTGACCAATGACCTGAAAGAATTGAAAGCTAAACTAACGCCGTATGGTATTACGATTCAGGCCAAAACTAATCGGGGTATCCGGTTGGCGGCTGCTCGCGATTATGAATTAGCTGCTGTGACCAGAAATTTGGTTGGTAAGTACTATGAATTGGAGTTGACTTGGAAACAACAAACTGATGTGAAATTGGTTAACCTGATCAAGCAGCTTGATGCGAGTGACAATACGGTTAGTATGATTAAACGAAATATTGCGGTGGTCAAGTGGTTACAACAATGCGATATCCGTATTGATGATCAGATCAAACATTATACGGTGGTCGTTAATGATTCACAAACCCAACCGCTTCGTGAATTAGTAACGACGATTGTCGGACAGTCACTGACGACTACTGAATGGGCCTTTATCGCTTATCCGCTTAGTATTAAGAAGCTGGGGATTGATGATCCACAATTAATTACAAGTGGTCTCAGTCAAATAGGCACACTAATGCAAGCTATTTTTCCAAAAATAAAGGCTTATCTCGACGTTCAGCTAGATTTTCAACGATTATTGACCGAATTGCAATATCATTTACTGTTCTTAATCAATCGCGCGGTCTTCCATGTGGAAACTGAAAATTTCATTTCTAATGATATGCTGAATAAATATCCAGTTGCTGCTGAACTGGCTAGTGAGACTGTGGCCGCTTTATCGACGCGATTACAGTTACAAATTAAGCAACAAGAAGTCGGTTATCTAGCCGTCTACTTCCAAATGGAACTGGAAGAATATATGACGACACCAATTATTCATCGCATTGCGTTAGTGAAGCCTTTCAGTGAGAGCATGAAGAAGTTCTTGAGTGAGCAGTTGACTACCATTGTTGATGAAGACTTACAAATTGATGTTTTTAACTCTGAAGAAGCCTTACGGAAGAGTCCTGAAAAATATTTGCTGATTTTCTCCAATCAATTGATTACCGAAAATGAGTTGATCCAGCGTGCGCCGGTCATTCACTTTAATTCAATCCTTAATCAGGGGATTCTCAGACAGCGATTGCAGATTTCGTTGGTCGCAGATGCCATCAGTCAAGGATTATGTCAGTTCACAGTGACGCATTTTAACAAGGCAATCAAGTATATGAATGCCGTTGAACAACTCATTGAGACCGAAATTGATAAAGGCCAATTGCTGCATTCTTTTATTGCCGATTGGAAAGCTCGAGAGCGTAAGTCGAGTAACATTTTCGGTGATGGGGTTGCTTTACCACATGTTATTGATAACTCGGGCTTGAAACGAATTCTAGTGACAGTGGGACTATTCAAGATGCCAACGAGTTTTGATGGTCAGAAGGTTAGGGTTGTCTTTTTAGTCGCAATTCCGAAGCAACTGGATGCAAATTTGAGTCGCGTGTTGTCTCAAGTTTATGATTTAATAAGAAGTATTGCAGCGAATGGCAATATTTATAATAATTTGAAGAATTATGATAGTACGCGCTCAATTATTCAGTTAATGGAGGCAATATAATGTTAATTTATTTCGGGATATTATTAGTTGGGGCATTTTTATTGCAGGGATTGTTAGGATTACATCAGATTAATAGTTTTTCACGAACTTTTCACCACCTGCGAACCTTAGCACCGGTCGCAATTGGTAAAAAGCCCAAAAAGTTTCGTTCTGGCACATTGATCTTAATTGCTGTGAACTCACAAGGGACCATTTTGGAAGCGCAGATGATGAAGGGTGTGACTATTTTTGCCACGTTCAAAGAGATTAAATCTCTGAAAAATCAGAATTTAGCAGAAGTTGCGGCATCCTATTCAACATTACGTGAATTTGATAAATTGACTCGTGCTTGTATTTTAGATGCCTATAAGAATTTCATCAACTATCGGACGAAGCAATTGGCGCCAAGTGAATTCGATTCGTCAATCAAGATTTGGAGCCTACCAATGGTTGAAAAAGCGAAGTCGATTTTTTATAAACTGACGATGGCTCGTCGGCATAAACAAATGAATGATTGAGGTGAACATAATGAAAATAATTACTGATCTCGCATCCGGTTTTATGGGACTTTTTCAGAGTGGTGGTAAGACGTTCGTTGGCTGGATGTCCTCCATCATTCCAGTTGTCCTGTTACTGTTAGTCTTAATGAATGCCATCATTGCCTTCATCGGGGATAAACGAATGGCTAAGTTGGCGAAAGCGTCATCCAAGAATCCAGTGACACGATATTTGATTTTACCATTTGTTTCAGCGTTCATGTTAGGAAATCCAATGGCCCACTCAATGGGACGCTTCTTACCGGAATATTATAAGCCAAGTTGGTATGCAGCAATTGCGCAATTCTGTCATACCAGTAATGGTGTTTTTCCACACATTAATCCCTCAGAATATTTTATTTGGTTAGGAATTGCACAGGGGGTTCAAAAACTAGGCTTAAATACGATGGACTTAGCTGTTCGGTATTTGTTGGTCGGGCTTGTGATGAACTTTATTGGTGGATGGATCACCGACTTTACAACGGCCTATGTTTGTAAACAACAAGGGATTACACTGTCTAAGACTGTCGATTTAGATGGATAAGTGAGGGATAGATGATGAGTAAAGAATATCATAGCATTCGAGTTGTTAAAGGTGCAGGTGGCTGGGGCGGCCCACTTACGATCACACCAACTGCTGACAAAAACAAATTTATTTATGTTACCGGTGGTAATCGACCTGCAATCGTCGATAAAATTGCCAAATTGACTGGGATGGAAGCAATCGATGGCTTTAAAACGGCGATTCCAGATGAAGAGACCGCGCTGGCAATTGTTGATTGTGGTGGGACCCTGCGTTGTGGCATCTATCCTAAAAAAGGAATTCCGACGATCAACGTCTTACCAACTGGGAAAAGTGGCCCATTAGCACAGTTTATGCGTGAAGATAATTATGTTTCGAACGTGGACGTGGACCAAATCACGTTGTTAGGGACCGAAGATGATGTTCCGGTTCAAACCGTGAAATCAGCTGAACCTGTAGTTGCGGATACTGAGTCACAAACAGCAACAGAAGGTATTGATCAATCAAAAACGTTAACGCAACAGGCTCAGAATCCGGGAGTCTTAACTAAAATCGGGATTGGTGCTGGACGAGTGGTTTCGACGTTCAACCAAGCGGCTAAGGATGCGGTGCAGACCGTTATCAACACGATTATCCCGTTCATGGCGTTTGTGGCACTACTAGTTGGGATTATCAACGGTTCAGGTATTGGGAAAGTATTTGCCAAAGTGATGGAGCCGTTAGCAGGTAACGTGTGGGGCCTTATGATTTTAGGATTGATTTGTTCACTGCCATTCTTATCCCCACTATTAGGCCCTGGCGGCGTTATCGGACAAGTGGTCGGCACTTTGATTGGTGTTGAGATTGGAAAAGGTAATATTCCACCACAATATGCCTTGCCTGCATTGTTTGCGATTAATACTCAAAACGGTTGTGACTTTATTCCCGTTGGATTGGGGTTAGCTGAAGCGGATGCAAAGACGGTTGAAGTTGGGGTTCCATCAGTTTTGTATAGTCGGTTTATTAATGGGGTTCCACGGGTGTTTGTTGCTTGGATCGCTAGTTTTGGACTATATACAAAATAGTATTATTTTTTGAGGTGATTATCATGATGACGAAGAATCAAACGATTTTTGAGACACAAGTATTAGAAGTTGGTGCCGAGACACCAGATTTTAAATCGATTGGCATGGCAATTTTATTTGGTAATGAAGCACCGGACGCGTTGCGACCATCTTGCTTTATTATCAATGTCAAGCCCTTGCAAGACACGATTGAACCGGGCATGAGCTTGATAATCGATAATCAGACATATCAGATTACGGCGGTTGGTAATGAGGTCCAAACCAATCTTGGGCGTCTGGGACATACGGCGGTTTGTTTTACAGGTGAAACGGCTGCTAAACTGCCAGGCTCATTGTATGTTGAACAAGCAGACTATCCTGATATCAAGGTTGGCAGCCAAATCAAAATTGTGAAGGCTTAAATGATAGCGCTTGCTATGAGCGACCTATCAACTGTGAAAAAGTGTATTAGTTAGAAAAGACTTTGTCGGCAAGGCAGCTGCAAAGTCTTTTATGCTTTTCGTAATCATTGGATAGATCTGCTACTTCGGCATGCTTGACTTGTCATTCGCGCCTCTCAGCGGAAAGACGCGACCTCTAAAAATGGATAATAGTGGCTACAATTAATTTAGGAAACAAAAGCGTTTTTTCTAGTGAGATGAACTTAGAATGTTGTTGCGATACATAAAAATGAGTGTTCACTCATATTTTCATTGACAGCAAGCTTTAGCGGTTTTATACTAAAGTCAATAAATGAGTGAGTGAACACTCACTTTTGAAAGAAGGGGCTTGAGATGACAACGAATTATGTGGTTGCTGAGCAAGTTAGCAAGAGTTTTGGGCGACAACAAGTTTTGAATCAAATTGACTTAACACTGCCATCCGGGATGATTTACGGCTTGATTGGGCCATCTGGTGCTGGGAAGACAACCTTGATTAAAAGTATTTTAGGCATGGAAGCGGTGGATTCGGGCACCGTGGATGTGATGGGCACGCGGATGCCTAATCGGGCGGTGATGGCGCAAGTTGGTTATATGGCGCAAAGTGATGCGTTGTATGAAACGCTAACTGCCCGTGAGAATCTGAAGTTCTTCGGCCAGTTGATGTCAGTGCCTAAGCAGAAGTTAGTCCAAATGATTGATTATGCAGCAGGATTGGTCGATTTAACGAGCCAATTGGATCAGCGGGTCAGTGGTTATTCTGGTGGGATGAAACGCCGGTTATCATTAGCAATCGCACTGATTCAGGATCCGCGATTGCTGATTTTGGATGAACCGACCGTCGGAATCGATCCGGAATTACGGCAACAAATTTGGGCCGAACTGAATAAGTTAAAAGCTACGGGCAAGTCCATGTTGGTGACGACCCACGTAATGGATGAAGCGGAACGGTGCGACTATTTAATGTTGATTCGTGGTGGGATCGCGTTAGCTCAAGGGACGCCGCATGATTTGAAACAACAGTATGATGTGGGCACAATCGAACAAGTCTTTTTGAAAGCGGGGCGGATGCAAGATGCGAACAATGGCAATCGTTAGACGAGTTTTTAAGCAACTGTTACGAGATAAGCGGACGTTAGCCTTAATGTTTTTGGCACCATTACTGATTATGACACTGATGTATTTCTTATTTCAAAACAACACGACGCAAGTAGCGAGCTTGGGTGTTCATCATGTTGACCAATCCGTGGTTAACGTGATCGATACCAAAAACGTGACGATTCATCATTATGATAGTTCACAGGCACGGAAAATGATTAAGCAGCATGATTTAGATGGCTATCTGACTCAGAAAAATGGTCAATTGACGATTACTTATTCAAATAGCAATCCAACCAACACGTCTTTAATTAAAGCGAGTTTACAATCAGGATTAGTTAAGTTGAAAATGAAGACGCTGGTGACCGTTACTAAGAAACAGCGCGCGGCCCTCGAATCGCAACAAGCCGCTTTGAAGAAGCTGACAGCAGCTCAGACACAAGCAACGGTGACCAAGCTTAAAACTGCCATTGCACAAGCCCAGGCACGCGGTGACCAGGCAACTGCTGAGAAATTACAAAAGCAACTCAAGCAGGCCACAGCCACGACGTCTAGTTCGACTCAGTCAGCTAAAGCAACAAATTATACGACTAAGTCTCATTATATTTATGGCAGTAGTGATTCGACCTTTTTTGAAAATTTCCTCCCAATCTTTCTGGGGTTCTTCGTCTTCTTCTTTGTTTTCCTGATCTCGGGAATTTCGCTACTGAACGAACGGACTACTGGCACGCTCAGTCGGTTGTTAGCGACGCCAATTCGGCGCAGTGAGATTATTTGTGGCTATTTGATTGGTTACGGCTGTTTTGCCATCATCCAAACGCTAGTGACGGTCCTATTTGCCATCACGGTCTTTAAGATTCATCTAGTGGGGAGCCTGGGATTGGTCTTCCTGACGAATCTGTTGTTGGCGTTAGTCGCATTGACTTTGGGTATTTTTATTTCGACGTTTGCCAATTCAGAATTTCAGATGATTCAATTCATTCCGTTGGTGGTGGTCCCTCAGATTTTCTTTGCGGGATTAATTCCTGTTGACGGCATGGCCAACTGGTTACAAGTGATCGCCCACATTATGCCACTGTACTATGGCGCTGATGCGTTAACGGCAGTCGCAACTAAGGGGGCTGGATTTGCAGACATCGGCCTTGATTTGTTAGTATTAGTAGGATTCATGGTTGTTCTGACGATGTTAAATATCGTTGGAATGAAACGTTATCGAAAGGTGTGAGCGCATGGCACGACCACGGATACGAGATTATTTTCAACAAGACTTAGATCAAAATCAGAATATCACACCTAAGCAACGGGCCATCTTACAAGCTAGCCTGGACTTGTTTGCGGAAAAGGGCTTCGACCAGACGAGCACGAGTGACATCGCACAGCGAGCCGGCGTCGCAGAGGGAACGGTCTATCGCCGTTACAAAACGAAGGCGGCGTTGCGTGATGCGGTGTTAGCACCGATTGCAGCTAAGATTGTACCGATCTTGGCGAGTGATTTTTCTGAAGATGAATTGCATCGGCGCTATCCGAGCTTGCAGGCCTTTTTAACGGCAGTCGTCAACGACCGGATGCAGTTTGTCCAAAATAATCTTAAAGAACTAAAAGTGATTTTTGAGATGGCGGCGTTTGATGCGACACGGCGTGAGCGTATTTTAAGTCAGATTGCGCCGCAAATGGTCCAGCAAGTCGGCAGTGTGCTCGACCAACTCAAAGCTGACAAATTGATGGTTGATTGGCCTAACGACTTAATCATTCAAACACTATTGTCCCAGGTGTTTGGCTATATTGCACGGCTGATGATGGGGTTTCCTGGAACGTCTTTTGACCGCGAACGAACTTACTTGATTGCGGTGCTAACGAAAGTATTGACGCCTGGTGAAAACGACCAGTTAGAAATTGACTAGTGTTTTTGTAACCATCAGCAGATAAAAATTTGAACAAGCGTTGGCGTGCGGACTGTGTTCGAGCGCCAACGCTTGTTTTGTGCTGGTTGGGGTGACAGGTACTAGAGAAGAGGAAAGCATACTAAATGTTAGATTTAAACGTAACACACGTTTATAAAAACAGGGCCAAAAGATATGTTTTGAATAATTTCATATTTGAGGCCAATAGATTGTATTCACAAGACAAACAACATATAATTTAACCGTAGAATACGTTTATAAAATACTTGCAGTGTTTAAGGACGGAGGTGCTTTATGCGACTTTTAAGAATAAAAATCGAGGGACTAACGTTATTTACCAAATCTTTTGATTTTAGTTTAGTCACATCACAACGGATGACAGAGCGTAATGATGAGAGTGTGACCAGATTGTTTAATCGCATTTATATTAACAATGTGGTCGCCTTGGTCGGCAAAAATGCTTCAGGAAAAACGATGACTTTGAATTTAATTAATTTTGTGAATCACGTTTTTTTACAAAATGAACCGTTAAACCATGCGGAAGGCAGGATTGCACTAATCGGCCAGCAATTTAAATTCACAACGTATTATTATGATGAGCTCGAAAATCAGCTATACAGAGTTGTCTCGACCATTAATAAAAGCGCTGATCCGAAGGCGACCTTATCTTTCGGAGAAGAAGTGCTCTATGCTAAGCCGGTTACATTGGGAATTACTAGAAGCAATTTGTTTGATTTCTCAAATGCTGAATCCGTCGACAAACGGATTGATGATCCGTTGTTACCTGAAGATAATACGTATTTTCGCAAAGTGACCAAACGTAAGGCTGAGCCGCCAGTCATTGCGCCCATCAATGATTTTATTGCTTTTACTCGTAGTAATTTATTGATGGCACCACTGATGGACAAGTTCCCAGAACTTCAAGGTGCAATTATTGCTTACTTAGATCCAACAGTTGAGTATATTCGAACTAAGAAGGATTTGGATCCAGACACTGATAGTGATTTATTCATCCTCAAATTCAAGGGTAAGTCCAAAATTTTAGTGGTTAATGCCTATGAACTATTCAGCTATTTGTCTGCAGGAACAATCAAAGGCCTGAATCTATTTGCTTTTGTCTTTTCAACGTTAGCAACGGGCGGAACGTTCATCGTGGATGAAATCGAAAATCATTTTCACAGAGCAATCGTCCAGACGATCCTCTCCTTTTTCACTGATCCTGAAGTGAACACTAACCGCGCAACACTAATATTTACAACTCATTATCCACAACTATTGGATCAGTTCAGCCGAAGCGACGATATTTATTTTACAACCAGAAAGACTGACCTGATTGAATTGGAACGTTTTAGTAATCGGGTCAAACGTTCAGATATTAAGAAAAGTGATATTTACGAAAGCGATTTCTTGGATGGTACTGCTCCAGAATACGCGGCATATGACCAGTTACGTGGTTTGTTGGCGCAAGCAACGCTCACCCGGTCTGAAAAGTCGAATACAGCCAATGAGGTATAACGCACTGATTGCAGAGGGAACGGCTGAGCAGTCGATTTATAGCTTGATTAACCCAACAGCCCTTAAATGAATTTATGCAGGCTTACGGCTAGTCGTCAACGATATGCTCAATGGTCATAAAGTCTAATTGTTATTGGCCAACAATTTAAAATAGTGAGTATTGTTGATTCGAACAGTATTGCCATTACTTTATATTGTGAAGGACTATTAACAAAATCAACAGCCGAGATACTTCAGTTTTCCATACTGAAGTATCTCGGCTATTTTGAGCAAAAATATAAGCCGCAGTCCGCTAGTCCGAACCCACCGTCAATTGCGTCAACAACTCAGATTGTAAATGGCTGAGGGTCGTCGTCATGTAGACCGGATAAGTGTCCGGATTGACCAATCGCTGGGTCGCACGTGGTAGTTCGGCAAGTTGGGCCTGCATGTTTGCTTGAATGGTTTGGACTGAGACGGCCGATGTTGTCGTCAGGTCAACGGGTTCAAGCAACGGCCGAGCCTCGAAGTTAGTCAACTGTTGTTCACGTTCGACACTGACTGGGTCACTATTGACGACCGTTAGTTCAGTTTGTCCGACGATTGCTTCCGAAGTTAGGGCAATCAAGTCCGCGAAGGCTTGCTGGGTGCCACGATGGTAGAGTCGGTAGACTTGTTTTTGACCCGGAATCGTCAGCTTTTCACGACTGGCACTGACCTTGATTTTGGGTGCGATGTTGCCGTCCTGCTCGGTTGCAGCGAGTTTGTAAACACCGCTGAGCACGGGTGAGGAGGCGCTAGTAATCAGTTTTTCACCGATACCAAAATTATCGATTGGCGCACCTTCGTGTCGTAATGACGTCAGAATCGCTTCATCGAGGGCGTTAGAAATGGTGATTTTAGCGTCTGGAAAGCCCGCTTCATCTAATTGGGTGCGAGCAGCCTGAGAGAGTCTGGTGACATCACCAGAGTCGATTCGAATACCGACGGGTTCATGGCCAGCGGCACGGAGCTCTTTAAAGACGGTGATGGCGTTTGGAAGCCCGGAATTCAAGACATCGTAAGTATCGACGAGTAGCGCGCTATTATCTGGATAACGGTTGGCCCATTGCCGAAAAGCGGTCAATTCATCAGGAAAGGCTTCAATCCAACTATGCGCCATCGTACCGGCTACTGGAATGCCGAATTGTTTGGCGGCCAGAACGTTGGATGTACTACTGGCGCCACCAATCACAGCCGCACGTGTGCCATAAATGGCACTATCAGGGCCTTGTGCACGGCGGGCGCCGAATTCCATAATCGGTCGTCCGGCTGCTGCTTCGCTCAAACGACGGGCCTTGGTCGTAATCAAGGATTGGTGATTGACAATGTTGAGCAGTAAAGTCTCTAACAACTGGGCTTGATACAGTGGGCCGGTCACGGTGAGTAGTGGCTCGCGTGGAAAGACGGGTGTGCCTTCAGGTAACGCCTGTAGTTCGCAAGTCAGTTTGAAATTTGCTAATTCCGTTAAGAATTGCTCATCCCACAGGCCTAATTGGCGGAAGTAGGCTAAGTCAGCATCAGAAAATTGACCATTTTGAAGTGCCTCTATCACTTGCTGTAAGCCGGCAGCAATCACAAAACTACCGTTATCAGGCACCCGACGATAAAAGAGGTCGAAGGTGGCGTTGGTGGTTGGCAAATCGTGATAAAATCCATTGGCCATCGAAAACTCATATAAGTCAGTTAATAAAGATAAATTGCGCATTATGCATCGATCCCGTTGTTTGAATTTAGGTGTCTTGACACCTATGTGAAGTGAACCTAGTTTAGCATAGTTTGTTAATTGATGAAAGCTATTCTGCAAGTTTTCTGTTAGAATAAGCCTATCGAAATAGTGAGAAGGGTGAGTCATGACAGGAGCAGAACGGCGAGAACAAATTCGCGCAAAATTATCACAAGCACAGTCCCCAATCAGTGCCACGACGTTAGCAAAACAATTCGCAGTTAGCCGGCAGACAATCGTCGGGGATATTTCATTGTTACGGGCTCATGGTGCGGCAATTGCTGCAACCTTGCAGGGTTACCAGTTGGAAGCAACCAATCAGCCCACTGCCGTCCTCGTTTGTCGTCATTTTCCGAACGAGGCGACCAAAGAAATGGCACTGATTATTGAAGCCGGTGGCGTTATTAAAGACGTCGAAGTGGAACATCCGTTGTATGGTCGCTTACGGGGTGAATTAGAGATTCGTGAAATTGGCGACATTAATTTATTTATGGGGCGACTCAAACAACTACAGGGGCATTTACTGTCTGAATTGACGGATGGTGTGCACAGCCATACGGTTGCTTATCAGACCCCGGAACAGTTAGCGGCCATCAAAAAGGCGTTACGCGATGCTGGATATTTATATGAAAATTAATGTCAAGACAAGGTCGATATTACATTGATAATTAAGCTGCGGTGCTCAATTTATTTTTGCAAATAAGTCTGCCATTATTCAACTGGTTCTGACTCATGACAAAAGCCACCCTGGAAATTCAATTTTGAATTTCCAGGGTGGCTTTTTCGTATCCGCTAAGTGGCGTCGTAACTAAGCTAAATCGCCGTTGAGAAACTGAGCTTGACCATCGCCAAAGGACCAATCTTCATAGCTATTCGTTGTAATATTAATCATCACATCTGCTGGCGCAATCCCAAGTTGCTGGTGTAAGTCGTGAACCAGAAGTTGGTAAAACTGCTGCTTATCTTCCACCTTGCGCGGGCTAGAAGTGAGACTGAACATTAAGAAAGCCGAGGTTCGTTCAAAACCTAGGCCGACGTCTTCAATAATCATTTCATCTGGGTCATGTTGCGTGACGATTTGATAACGGTCACGGGGCCGTAAGTGAAGCGCGGTACTAGCTGCGTGGTAAGCAATATCTAAGATTTGTTTGATTTCAGACTGTGAGCGTCCGCGAATCATATCAATGCGCATTAAGGGCATGGTGAGACCTCCTAAAAGTTGATACATCAAGTATACTGCTGATTGGATCGCTGACGTAGTATCAAAGTGCGATTAGGACCATCTTGAATCACGATATCTGAACTGGGAACAGCCCAAGGCACGACTCAAATTGAGGATGATTGGTCAGTGCGAATCGCCTGATGCAATGGCTTTAGGAGTAGTAACGTGTATCCAATCAACAACATGCTATTGACGATGAGTACCAGTCCGCCGTGGTGGGTGTTTTGGAAAATAATGGTGAATAATAGCGTCCCAATTGGCATAATCGAGCTATTGACGGTTGTCATGGTTGCCACGACTCGACCCAAGAGCTGGGTAGGGACCGTTTGCTGTAAATAAACTTGAAAGGTGATGTTTAAAATCACGAGTGCTAAAGCTAAGATGCCCATGATGAGACTACCAATAATGGCATAGTTGGCCGCTGATTGTGACGTGCTGAATAGTAATCCTAGTAGACCGATTTGGATATCGATGACTAACACTGGCATCATTAACTTCCAAAAGAGCCGTTTTTGATTGCCCGTCGGAAATATGCTCAGCATCAAGCTGCCGAGTAGCATTCCAATGGCACTACCAGTCTCGAGAACACCCACGGGGCCGTTGCTGGTATGCAGTTGGGCTTTGAGAATATAGGGCGTCCCAATCGTGACAGCGGTATAAAAGAAGTTCAGGATAACGCTGAGCAGAATCGTGAGTTTGATCATGGTTCGTGATTGCATGTAGGTAATGCCTAAACGAAAGCTTTTCAGTTGATCATGGTGTGATTGCGGTGCGATTTGCTGATTACGTGGTTGATAGTGGAAATGCATCGTCAACATCACCCCGAAAGCTGCAATCGTTGCGATAATTTCCAAGCCAATAAATCCTGTAAAGCCAACGAAACTATACAGGCCGACGCCCAGCGCCGGTGAAAGAATTGAAGATAAAGAAATGGCGCTTTGTGTCAGTGAGCTCAGCCGCTGAACACTGTGGCGGTTCACAAGCTCGTGGATGGCAGCTGAGTAACACGTATCGTTGAGATTGGTCGAGATGGCGTCGACAATTAAGAATAAGACAATCGGAATTAATTTGCTATTTCCGATAAAAAAATTAATACTAATGGCAAATAAAAACAGTGCTGTGATGCGCGCCAACAAACTTCCCGTCAGCACCGCTTTATGTGGGTAGGTATCTACCAAGTTACCGATGGGCACTAGACAGAGTAGACCAATGATGGGGGTGATCAGCATGTTGAGACCGAAGCTGATGGCAGAGTGGGTCTCGTCAAGTAACATCAGTCCGAGGCCAAAGGAAAACATCTTACCACTCAAGGAGCTGATGAAATTACTGATAAAGGCTTTGATAATTTGGGCGTTAGATTGGCGATTACTAATCATTGGCACTGATTCGGGACTAGGATTAGACATAGGGACTTCCTTTCAGCCTATTGCGACAATTGCAGACCAGCAAGTTATAGTTTTAATCTAATTATAATGTTTTTAATCTGATTGCCAATTCTAGTCCTAAAGCGTCGTCCAATCAAAACAATCCGCAACAGTCAGAATACGAACTTCCGACTGTTGCGGATTGTGAATAAAGCTTATTGGATACCGTTTAGTTCAGTCTCACCTTGATGTAGTCATACGCTCCAGCAACAAACTAAGCAACGATGGCCGAGTTTCGCGCCAACAGCTCAGAACAGCTACCTAAAAGTAATCGATCAAAGCTGGTCGCGTCTTAACTAAGCTCGCGTCCAACCGGTCGATGGCGTTTAGGTCGCCCGTCAGTTGGCCATGCAGATAAGCCCGCCGCAGTGATTGCGACCCGAACAAGGCGGTGGTGAGTTGTTGAATTGAGAGTTTAATGTCAGCAGTTCCGGTCAGTTCAGTGCTGACGCGATTGAGCGTCACTTGGCCGTTTGCCCGTTGTAGTTCCCAGATGCCTTGATTAGCGGGCAACGTGGTGTCAGTTACGGCAAGGCGAATCAAGGATACGTCGGCGGTAAACGGATAGCGTTTGATGAAGTCATATAAATCAACGATTCGCGCCATCATGTAAGGCTTGATCGTGACCTGCAAGGTATAGGGGTCAGCCAACAAGTCGAGGCCGTTCGTCGCACTGGGATCGTCATAACTAAACGTTTCAAAAGTCGTACCGTGTTTCGTGATAAAGTCGGCGAGTCGCTCGAAAGCGGTGGGGGTACTCGTCGACCACTCCTGAATGGCGAAATTAGTGGCTTGGCGTTCGTAAATCAAATAACCCTCAATCTTGGCGTCGGCATTCCGGTAAATCGCGACTGACCAATCATGCTTCAAGGTCAGATAGTGTTGCCACCAAGTTGGACGAATCAAGCCCCCGCGCTGATTTTGCGCTTGGGCCGCGTAAAAATCATTAATTAAGGCGAGGCCGTCATTGCCGTAGCGCGTCACCGTACCGGTCCAGTCGGTCGGTTTGATACGCGGCAGGTCATGTGCGGCCATGACTTGGTGGGCGTGGTCGAAGACGTGCTCGTAGCCAAATCGGCGATAGTAGCCGTATGCGAACGGTGCCAAGTAGGACAGGGTCACGTGCTCAGCCGCCATTTCGTTTAACGCAGCGGTCAATAACTGGCCTGCGCCACCTTGCCCGGCGTATTCGGGGGCACTCATGACGTCGCCAATGCCATTCATCTTGTAGGTCACGCCATGAAAATTAACGGCGAGGGGCAAGCTGTATAAGCCACTGACCAGTTGTCCGTGGTCGTGACGGCCATAAATCCAGCCATGTTGATAACGATCCATGAAGAAGCGCCGCCGTTGTGGTGAATCTTGATTATTAAACGCATATTGATAAAGCTGGTAGAACGCTTCCCGGTCGGCATCACTTGTTAAACGGTAGTCAGTTGTCATTTGAGCACCTCCATCAAAGTTTACGCTAGTTTCAAAGTGGGCTATTCAGCTGCAACAAATTTGAAGTCCGCCCATGGTTGGAGCAACTTCAAACATGGTAAATCACTCGCAACGACGTGACCGACCACGTTGATACGGCCGGTATTTTCAAGGTCGCGACGGGCAATCTGTAATTCACCCTTGTATTGGCCGAATTCATCGTTGTCGATCAAGACGTCGCCGGCATGGATGGCTTCCAAATGATGAGCGGGGAAGTCTTCGTCTTTATAAATCACACGCGTTTGTGAAGACCGAATCACGTAATCTGAAAAGTCACCGCGATACGTTTGTGGTTGCGCAAAGAGCACTTTTTCTTCGACCGCTGATAAGTCGCTGACCGTATCGACGTGTAATAGTGGGTAAGGGCTGAAGAAGACTTCAGCTGCTGCTTTTAATTCGGCGTCGCTAGCGTAGGCGTTCCCAATCAAAACGTCGTCAATTAAGCCGGTCATCTTCAAATGTTGAACTTGAGCGGCAATGGGTAAGCCACGGTGGTCTTCAAGTGTGCACAGCCCATCTTGCATCGGCCATGGCCCATATGTGGCGGCATTCGATGAAACGAAGGCGGCGGTGTTCAGACCGTATTGCCGGTATTGTTCAGAAGTCTGAACAAAGTAATCGTAACCGAGGCCAGTATATTGTTGTGGATAGAAGTTGTGTGACCCCAATAAGTTATCTTTGGCTGGGGAGTAGTCCATAATCGTATCGACATAGTGTGTCCCCTTAGACATGTTCACTTCAATCTTGATGCCATATTCATTATGCGTCATCCGGGCTTCTTCTTGACCCGTAAAGCCGAGGTCGAGCCGGACGCCCCAAGCACCTAAGTCGTGGAAGAATGAGAGGTCATCATAGGAGACACCGAGTTGTTTGAACAAGTCGGGATTGACGTCGACCATCACTTGCAAGCCCAGTTGGTTCGCATAGGAAATCACTTTTTTGAAGTTGGCAACGACCGCGGCTTGATCCCCTTTGATTTCAAGTAGCGACGTGAAGACCCGCTGATAACCGTATTTAGCTGCCAAGTCCAGGTATGCGGCATCCTTTTCAAAAGTTGAACGTTCGGGATAAACCGAAACACCGAGTTTACTCATTTAAAATTCCTCCAAGTATTAATTAATTTCTGTATTCGCTTACATTATCGCACAAATAATTGGTCTGTACCATCAAAACAGACAATTTGTTGGTACCAATTTTTGCCTGTCACTTGCTGCGGGATTATGATACGATTTGGGTATTAATAATTGGAGGCAACATGATGACATTTGAAGCAATTTTACCAGAGTTAAAAGCGGGTAAACGGGCAGTACGGACAGGCTGGGAAGGCACGGAATTATTTGTTGAATTGCAAGCGACGACGACCTTTAAAGGCGATCCGTTGAATCCCTACTTTTTGATTAAAACGGCGGATGAAGCCTATAGTATGTGGTCACCAACGGATTGTGATATTTTGGCCACTGACTGGCAATTGGTCGACTAATGCAATTTGAAGAATACGTGGGGCAAACGGTCCTGGTGACGGGCGCGGCATCTGGCATCGGTCTCGCACAGACCCAAAGTTTTCTAGCGCAGGGCGCACGGGTGATTGCGATTGACCGCCAACCCCAGCCCGCAGCTTTAGCAACGACGACAGCCTTGCATTACCAAGTTGCTGACGTGACGGACGCTGACGGTTTGACGGCGGCGATTGCTGCTGGAATTCAAGCCTTGGGTACACCATCAATCGTTTGCAATACTGCCGGCAAGTTGGATGGTTATCAACCAACACTCGCGACGGATTTAGCGACCTGGCAAGAAATCATTGCCACCGACTTGACCAGTCAGTTCATTGTGACTAATGCGGTGTTACCGGAGATGTTGGCAAAGCACCACGGTGTCTTTGTGAACATGGCCTCGATTGCTGGTTTGGTCGGTGGTGGCGGTGGGGCAGCTTACACCGCTGCGAAACACGCCGTGATTGGCTACACCAAACAGCTCGATTTAGATTATGCGAGTCAGGGAATCCGGGCCAATTGTTTGGCACCAGGCGCCATTGAGACACCGATGAACGCTGCTGATTTTGCTGGTGATGGCAAGATGGCGAAGTGGGTGGCGGATGAGACCCCTGCCAAACGGTGGGCCCAGCCGCAAGAAGTTGCGGACTTAACGTTATTTTTAGCGAGTGCCCACGCCGATTATATTCACGGCACCGTCGTTCCGATTGACGGTGGGTGGCTCGCAAAGTAGGGGGTGAACGCGATGGCCTGTATTTTTTGTCAGCCACAACCGTATATCTTAGAAAATGACTTAGCGGCGGCCTTTTATGACCTGCATCCGGTGAGCCCGGGACACCTATTGATCATCCCTAAGGCGCACTACGCGACGTATTTTGATGTTCCTGAAACGACACGGACGGCGATGTTAACGTTACTCGACCAAGCGAAAGTCATGCTCGATGAAGCACGGCATCCGGATGGTTATAATATTGGCATCAATGTCGATGCGGCTGCTGGACAAACCGTGATGCACTGCCATATTCATTTGATTCCACGCTACCACGGTGACGTGCCGAATCCAGCTGGGGGCATTCGCAAGATGCTGCCTCACGAGGCGCAGTAACATTAAAACGCTGATTGGATTTTAGTCATTGGTGCGGATGCGGCCTGGTCAAAATTTATCATGAAGTAGCAAGTTTTCAATTAAGAAATTTTTGATTAAGAAGTTTCCAAATTAAGAAGTTTCCACTTTAAGAAGTCAAACAAAGGAGCCACAACAAATGGCAGATATATTTGAAAAGGTCGGTCGGCCCGGCAAAGTCTTGTCGACGACACCGGTCTATCATGGGCCAATTTTTGATTTGGTCAAACAGACGATTGAAACGCCGGATGGCTTGGAAGTCAAACGTGACTTGATTCAACACGGAAATGCCGTGACGATTTTGGCGATTACGGCGGATGACCAGGTCGTGTTAGGCTCAGAATACCGGGTTGGCCGCAACGCGGAGACGATTAGCTTGCCGGCTGGATTAATCAATCCGGGCGAAGATCCTTTAACGGCGGCGAAACGTGAGCTGCAGGAAGAGACGGGCTACGTGGCCCATGATCCGCAAGTGATGACCGAAATCAGTTCTTCAGAAGGCTTCACCAATGAGACGGTCAGTCTGATTTTGACCCACATCGACCCGAATGAACGGGCAGAACGGCATTTTGACGCGGATGAGTACGTCAACACGCAGCTCGTGCCACTGGACAAGGTCATTGACTTACTTCGGCAAGGTCAGATTCACTCGGCCCAAGGCATCTGTGCCTTGACTTGGTATTTGAACTTTATCCGTAAATAGGAGTGTGAACGCGCATGGACTTAGATGAAAAATTTGCTTATATGGCGACTGGCCAACCGTACCGGGATACCGATGATGAGTTGACGGCCATCCGCGACCAAGCGACCTTGACCACGAATGCGGTCAATGCGACGGCTGACTTAGCAACCAAAGAAACGCTGCTGCGCCAACTGGTCGGTTCGGCTGGCAAACGACCCTTCGTCAATCCTAATTTTCGGGTGGAGTTTGGGCGCAACATTCATTTAGGCGATGACTTCTACGCCAACTATGACTGTGTCATGCTGGATGGCGCACCGATTACGATTGGCGACCACGTCTTGTTGGGACCTAAAGTCGGGTTGTACACTAGTAACCATCTATTTGATGCGACAGAGCGGGTCAATGGCGGCTGCATCGCAAAGCCAATCACGATTGGCAATGATTGTTGGTTAGCCGCCAATGTGACCGTTTTACCAGGGGTCACGATTGGCGACCATACGATTATTGGTGGCGGTAGTGTGGTCACCCACGATATTCCAGCGAATGTGATTGCGGCCGGTAATCCGTGTCAGGTGATTCGTCCGATTACGGCCGCTGACAAGACCGGTTATACTGGGGAACAATTTAAATTATCATGATGAAGTCAAAAACAGCCACATTCTTAGGCATGTTCAATGCAGAGAATGGGGCTATTTTTATACAGCTATGACCATAAAATCAAGGCTTGACCTTAATCCCAATCAGAGCAGCGGCCAGATAAGCGGCTTGTGAAGAATTGACGATCATACCGCGGGCTGCGGCAGCGTCAAGTTCGAGACGCTCAAACTTGCAAGTGCTCAGATCGATATTTTTGAGGGCAGTATCGTTGAAGGCAACTTGGTCCAGGTCGCATTCGTTAAATTTGACGCTCGCCAACCGATTGTTCATAAAGCTGGTACCGTTCAGGCGACAGTTCGTAAAGGTCACGGTTTTGAACCGCATATCGCATAACATGGCTAAGTCGAGTTGGCAGTGGTCGAAGGTGACATTATTGAGTGCGGCCTCGTTCAAATCGATGCCGACTAGCTTGCAATCCTTGAACTGAACACGCAGCCAGCTCGCTTTTTCAAACTGACCATTAGAAAAGTCGCAGTTGGTAAAGATGGAATCAGTCAGGTCAAGCCGTTCAAAGCGGCTCGCCGTAAACCGAACTTTTTCAAAGCTGACATGGTCCAGCATCGGGTGCTCGATGCGCTGTTGGCTAACATCTTCTTCACTGACTTGAATATTGCTCAAGCTGCGGTCTTCATCTTGTAACAGATCAAAAAAGGAGCCACGCGTTAAGTCTGCTGGAATAATGCGGGGAGCTTGCATAAAGGACACCTCATTCGTTTGATTTTAGGTATTTTCGCTAAAAAAGAAGCCTGCAAGAGGCTCCTTTTGCGTGTTATTCAAAGTAGTTCTCGAGAAAGACAGCGACCCCGTCTTCGTCATTCGACAACGTGTCAAAATCAGTCGCAGCTTTGACTGCCGGAATTGCATTTGCCATCGCCACGCCAACTTTAGCAGCGGTTAGCATCCCTAAGTCGTTTTCTTCATCACCAAAAGCCATGAGATTATCATAGTTTTCATCAAAGTGACCAAGGAGCTGCTTCAACCCACTGGCTTTATCAGTATGTGGTGGCAGAAATTCCAACAACGTTCGCCGCGAAGGGACCACGTGGAAGAAGTCAGTGATTTGACTTGGCAATTGGGCTTGGACGGTTTTGGCATCCTTACCAGCGCTAACGACTTTGCCGAATAAATCATCATCGGGCAGGTCCGCAAAAGTAACGTTTTGAAACGGCATCAGGCCCTTCAAGAAGTCTTCGTACGGTGATTTACCGAGGTCGGTGATGGAATAGACTTGCTTTAAATCGATCACATCTAAGTAGAAATGGTCGCGTTGGGCTTGTTCAAACAGCGGTTGTAGGTCCTTCTTGGTAACGCTCGTCCGTGCCAACACATCGCCGGTCGTGTTCTGTTGCACGAGCCCACCATTAAAAGTGATGGCGTAGTCGCTCGGTTGCGTCAGTTCCAGTTGGGCCAAGTAGGGCTGAATCGCCTTAATTGGCCGGCCAGTACACAGTACGATGCGTTTGCCAGCCGTGTGGAGTTGTTTCAGGACGGCCTCGGTGCGTGGCGAAATCGTCTTGTCAGAAGTGAGCAACGTGTTATCTAAGTCTAAAGCAATTGTCGTAATCATTCTAGTCACACTTTCTAATTGAGATTTAAAATTGATTCGATTGTCGCACCCATTTTATCGACGGCAGCGACCCGATTATGACGAACGGGAGCCGTACGTAACGCGGTGACCGTTGGTGGAATCGGCGTTTGAATCAGGTCATGCAGTTGGTCGACCGCAGTCAGGCCATCGACCGTCGTGGGTTCTCCCGTAATCGCGGTCAAAACGGCCTGCGGGAACTTATACGGACTGGCCGTTGAAACGACCACCATTGGCCGCTGATCCTTAGTCGCATTGCGATACTGCTTGGCAACTGCGGAAGCGACGGCCGTGTGTGGGTCAATCGTATAGTGATGGGCGTGATTTAAGTGGTGAATTTCGTCCTGATCCTGATTTTCAGTTACGAAGCCTGCCCAGAAGTCGGCTAAGTTGGTGCGCATTTCCGGCGTAATCGTATAGCTGCCCTTAGTTTGTAAGTCTTGCATGAGTTGGGCCGTTGCCAGTGGATCCTCACCTGTCAGATAGAAAATCAAGCGTTCCAGATTACTGGAAACCAGGATGTCCATTGAA
This sequence comes from Lactiplantibacillus sp. 7.2.4, assembly GCF_018991185.1. Taxonomy (NCBI): domain Bacteria; kingdom Bacillati; phylum Bacillota; class Bacilli; order Lactobacillales; family Lactobacillaceae; genus Lactiplantibacillus; species Lactiplantibacillus sp. 7.2.4. The sequence goes on along the minus strand of NZ_JAGYGS010000002.1, from coordinate 94,427 downwards.
GGCGAACTCGTCAAATAAAACTCACGATTTTTATCATAAGTCCCGGTGTTGAAAAAGTCTGTCAGGACATTATTACGGTTTGAGGCACACACTAATTTGTGAATTGGCGTGCCCAGTTGTTTGGCATAGTAGCCAGCTAAAATGTCCCCAAAATTCCCAGTCGGTACACTGAAATTGACGGCGTCGCCATTTTTGATGTGTCCCTGGTGAATCAATTGGACGTAAGTGTAGACGTAGTACGCCACTTGCGGGAAGAGCCGGCCGATGTTGATCGAATTTGCACTAGAGAATTGATACTGTTGGTCGGCTAAACGTTGGCGTAATTGCGGGTCGTTCAGTAACTGTTTGACCGTCGTTTGCGCTTCATCAAAATTACCATTGATGGCAACAACGTTCGTATTGTCACCAGTTTGGGTAATCATTTGTTGCTTCTGAATCGCGCTGACCCCGTCCTTAGGATAGAAGACGATGATCTTCGTCTGGTCAACATCCGCAAAACCAGCCATGGCCGCTTTACCAGTATCCCCAGAAGTCGCTGCTAAAATAACGATTTCGGATTCCAAGTGGTTCTTTTTGACGGCAGTCGTCATTAAATGCGGTAAAATCTGCAGTGCCAGGTCCTTGAAGGCAATCGTTGGTCCATGAAACAATTCAAGGTAATACTGGTTGCCGTGCTTCGTGACCGGCGCGATGGCGGGGTCATCAAATTGATCGCCGTACGCAGCATCGATGCAGGCGTGCAGTTCTTCAGCGGTATAGTCGGTGAAAAAGAGCTTTAGGACCTCGTAAGCCACTTCTTGATAACTCATATTGGCAAGTTGCTCGAAGTCAAAGTCGGCGGTCGGAAGGGTGACCGGAACGAACAAACCACCATCTGGCGTGAGGCCTTGCAAGACGGCCTGTGATGACGTCATAGTGTGGCTTGCAGTTTCCCGGGTACTGCGATAAAGTGTGTTCATAGATAACGTCCTTTCAACTGATTTTGACTAAATCATACACTAAAAATACGACGAACGGGGACGTTTTCACCAAAATCATCAGGATAATTTTAGTGAATTGGTTACAAAATCAGACGTGTTGTGCTGGTTAACTTGTCATGAATTATGATTAAAACGTGCTATTTTACAAGTTCAAGTGCTGCCAGCTGGGACCCGCTGGAAACAGTGCGAGCTAGCGTAAATTTTCTGTTGTGGCTGCGTCCTATTCCGGCTTCCAGGCATTTCTGACAACGCTGGAACGCGATGGACACAGATTTAAGCCGACAACCCACGTCTTAAATGCTGGTCTTCCACTAACCAAGCCAAAGACGCTTGCTAAGTGGAATTTCATCGCTGAGCATTGTCAGAAACGCCTTCCAGCCGGGGATAGTATTCGAAAGGCAGACATGTGCGAAATCAACTTTTTGTCGAATTAGTCGTTGGTTCCTTGATACATGGAAATTTTGATATTCAACTGTTAGACTGGCTCTAACAATAACTAAACTTTTTACCAGCACTTAAAGACTTCCGACAAGCGGTTTTACTGAATTTACCAGTATCTTCTCTAGTCGTCTGAGATAACCAAGTCTTGAATTCTAAACGAAGGTATTTTGTCGACTAAGTTCAACACCAGTTGCCATTGAAACTAATATCGTTAAGCTAAGTGACTTATATTTAAGTAATCTTCACAGAATTCAACTGCCTTAAAGCATCAATGATACCGATTAAAAGTTTGTCTGAAGGACCAGGCGCCTAATATTCAGTGGTCAATTGCACCCAGATAGGTGGCCGTTCATCTGTCATTCGAGCGGGTTCCCGACTGGAGGGGCTGGCTGACAATGCTCAAGGGCGAAATTCTTCTTGTCCGGGTGGTCTTCCCGGGCTAGAAGAAGACTCGTATTTGAAATTGCGCAGTGCTTTTCTGCGTGAGTTCAAATCGATGTCCGCCCTGTTCCAGCGTTGTCAGCCAGCCCCGGAGGTCGTAATAGGGCGCGCCTCCGCCGACGAACAGCAATCCAACTTAGCACGTTTCAATCATCATTAATGCTAAAGAATAACCAACACAACGCGTAAAATAATGTAAACGATTACAGAAAAGGAGCTTTATTCAATATGCAACTAGCTGGAATTAGTCATCGTCCTGAAAGCGAAGATACCGCGGTACTGGCGGACCATCAGTTACAGGTCCGGATTCAAACGGCGCGTGATGACATCGCTCAGGTCGAACTTTTATTTGCGGATTCCTATTTATGGCAGGAAGGAACCACCGACTTGCAACGGGTGGCCTTAGCGCCTGGATTGGCAACGCAGAGCAATCAATATTGGCAAGCCACATTGACCGTTCCGACGAATCGGGTCGTGTATGCCTTCCTATTGACGGATACGGCCGGTCGGACAATCGGTTACGGGGAGGGCGGCTTCTTTGCGGATGATCCCACCAATTGGCAGACGGTCGCCAATTATTTCCACATGCCTTATTTACATGTGAGCGACGCGGAATTACCGCCTGCCTGGGTCAAGGATACTGTCTGGTACCAAATCTTTCCAGAACGCTTCGCGAATGGTGACGCCCACAATGATCCCGCTGGCGTTCAACCATGGGGCGCGGGGACGGTCAAACGGGACTCGTTTTACGGTGGCGACTTAGCCGGTATTATTGCACACTTGGATGATTTAGCCGCACTGGGTGTCAATGGCCTCTATTTATGCCCGATTTTTGCCTCACCGTCAAATCATAAGTACGATACGATCGACCACTTTGAAATCGACCCGCATTTTGGGACGAAGGCCGACTTTCAAGCACTGGTCGACGGGGCCCACGCCCGCGGTATGCGCGTGATGCTAGACGCCGTGTTCAATCATTTTGGCGAACAATCACCACAGTGGCAAGATGTCATCAAACACGGGCAACAGTCGCGCTTTGCTGACTGGTTCCATATTCATGGCTGGCCAGTGGGACGTGATCCGCAGACCCACCAATTGAATTATGAAACGTTTGCAACGGGTGCTGCCATGCCAAAGGTGAACACCCAAAATCCGGCCGTTCAGGCTTATCTAATTGATGTGACCAAGTACTGGGTCGAACAGTTTGGCATCGATGCTTGGCGCTTTGATGTCGCGGATGAGGTCGACCATGGCTTTTGGCGTCAACTGTGTGGGGCCTTACGGGCAGTCAAACCTGATATTTATCTCTTGGGCGAATCGTGGCACAGCAGTCAAGCGTTGGTCGGCAACGGTCAATTCAATGCGGTGATGAACTATCCGTTGACCCAGCCAATTTTGGCGCTATTTAATGGTAAGTTGAGCTTGGCGGACTATGTTGGCAAGACTAATCTGGAGCTGATGATGTATCGCCAACCCAACCAGCAAGCAATGTTCAACGCACTGGATACGCATGATACGCCGCGGTTGCTGACGACGTTACATGATGATCTCACGAAGTTTAAATCCGCATTGGCACTACTGATGTTATTGCCTGGGAGTCCCTGTGTCTATTATGGGACCGAAGTAGCAATGGCTGGTGGTGCTGATCCGGACAATCGGCGGTGCATGAACTGGCATCCGGATGACCAAGCGCAACAAGTTCGTGAGTTTGTGACCGCACTGATCAAGTTCCGGCGGCAACAGGCGGATTTTTTAGCAACTAGTACGTTAATCTGGTCGATTGAAGACCAGTGCTTGACGTTGACCCGCACGGACGCTGAACAAACGATTACCGGCCACTTTAATCTGGGCACAACGGCCGTGGCCGCAACCACGACGCCTGCATCACTAATGGCGGCGGGCGTCGTTGGTGGTCAGTTGACGGCAGGCGGATTTGAGCTGACTTTGGCCTAAGGTTTGGACTGAGTCGGCTGATTAAAAAACGAGTTGAAAATGGTTTTGTAGGCTGAATTAAGGGCCTCAAGACCATTTTTTTGCCTTCAACGAGGATAGTTAAGGCTTGGCGGGTGACTGCACTTTAAGACGTAATGGCGAAGCAGATGGTGCCTAATGTTGGGGTGTCACGCCCTTTGGTCAAGTTGACTAAAATTATCTGGTCAGTAGCATGAGCGGTTAAAGGCTGATTAGCACATTTTTGCACAAACCGGTCACTGAAGGGTACGTCTTGCTGATGAGCGCAAAATCGTGTTGAACCAGAGCGGGGTGGGGGTAAAAGTTGGCAATAAAAAACGCCTAGAATGACTTCTAGACGTGACCTGAGTTAACCTTTATTTGGCAGCTTCAGGCTTGATACCGCGGCCTTGAATGAACTCGATGACAATCAAGACCACGTAGCAGATTAAGACGATGCCTAACAGATTAGTCGTCTTAACGGTGCTGGATAACCAGTAATATTGCCAGTCTTGATTATTAAAGACCCACCAAACTAACAGCCCGGCTAAGGCACCTAAGGTATTCATAATTGCAATAAAGAAAATGTTGCCGTTTTGTTTTTGGCTTGCCCAGTAAGCGGAGAGGATGGCCATCCAGACACCCCAGACGATCAGACCAACCACAACGACCCAATAAATCAGTGATGCGATCATGTGTACGCCTTCTTTCTACAAGTTAATAACTTTATTTTACCATGAATCCGTTAACATTGGCACCGTTTCCAGTGATTATTTTCACAATCTACTCTGTGAAGATTAGGGGTGAATTTGTTGGATTACTTGTTATTTGGGAGCGGATTATTTACAATTAGAACATAATAATGTAATTGAGAAAGGGTTGGCAATCAATGACTTCTGCATGGAATTGGATTGGAATCATTGCTTGGATCATCGTGTTGGCGTTAGTTGTGTGGGTCTTTCACCATATTCGCGTCCGGCGCATCAAAATGATCGTAGAGCGTAAGCACACATTTGAATGGGGAAATCTTCTTATTACCGCTGTCGAATTAGTCGTCAGTCTAGGATTGCTAGTTGGGATGGGCTACGTGACGTTCAGTAATCAAGTCAACCTCACCGATTCAAAGGATGTCAAAGTTTCATATTCGGTCGAACCACTCGTGTTGCGTGTCGGGACAAACGGCTCGTATTACGTCACGGTTGACCGTGGCACGACCAAGAAGCCGGTTCATATTTACAATTACTGGGTCGATGGCGCCAAGTACACCGTTTCTAGCAATAAAGCAACGGTCGTGACGAATCTGTCACAGGTTAAAGTGGCCGATGCGGGGATTCCGTGGTCGCAGAAGCAATTGGCCAAAGAAGACCGGAAGCATGAAAAAGCCTATGCCATGAAATTGACGGCGACCTATCAACCGTCGTTCTGGAACGGTCTCGGCATGCACGTTGGCCATCAAGCCATGACGCGCTGGTTGATTCGAGTCCCTGCACAGTCGTTCATCAATACCGCGGATGTGCAAACTAATTAATAATCTGATTGAGAAAATGAATCGAACCTTGTGCTTTTTGGTAGCCAAGATTCGATTTTTTTCATACACTTATTAAAAGTTGTTAAATATTCACAACACCACGCTTTTTTTTGGATTCTTATCATAAATGTAGGGTAAAATGAAATTGTTATATTTTTATAGACTAATTAATTTATCTGCTTAATCATATGACTGAGAGAAGGAAAAATTTGATGATTAACGAACCAACAAGTAGTCCACTATTTGTTTGCGGTATTATTGGTGATTCAACGGCCATGGTTCTTAACAAATGCCTAACCGGACCGTTTAAAAATCGTTATGACCTGGTAACGGCGCCAGTGACGACGCGGGCCACATTGAGTGAGTCCGTTAGTCAAATCGCACAATTACAAACTGGATTAAAAACCATTATTTCCAAGCAATTGGGGACCATCCAATTGACGATTCCAGCACTCGCAGCATTAGAACTACCAACAAGCTTGATTAATATTTATTATTTACTAGAACCCGTGGGTGGGCAATTATTGACCAAACGGCCCGCTTATACCGAGGCTGTCTCGGACGGTGCAGTTCGCGTTCCCTTAACAGAATTGACTTGGGCGAATAGTTCGCCGCGGGTCATGCAAGCCAAGCGCTTTTTGCAAACGGGGGCGTTCCCAACTGCTGAACAGCGCTTGGATGGATACGAAGTTGCGAGTGAACCGCAGTTTGAAATCGTCGGTTGACATTTCAGTGGCGACGTTGTAATTTAGTACCAATGTAAAAATGAAATGTTGATGAGAAGAGTAGCCGGTCATGGATGTTCAGCGAGTCAAAGAAGTGGTGAGATTTGACGATCAGTGGCTGGTGAAGATGAACTCGGAGTTGGCTAGCGGTTGACGCTGTTAGTCCGGATTGACCACCGGTACCCTGGTTGAACGTGACGATTAAGTTGCGCGAGTGACAGGCAGCTGTAATGTAGGTGGTACCGCGGAGTATAAACTTCGTCCTTAGAAGATAAACTAAGGGCGAAGTTTTTTTGATGCATGTTAATGAAAGAAGGACGATGGAATGGATAAGACAGCATTTATTAAGCAATATGCAACGACTCGGCAACATACGGATTCACTCAAATGGGACGCGCTACAAACGCGTTATGGGGATGCGGATCTGTTACCAATGTGGGTCGCAGATATGGAGTTCAAGGTACCCGAAGCAGTCACGCAGGCCTTGCAGGAACGGGTCGCGCACGGTGTCTACGGGTACTCGATTACCCCGGATTCATATTATCAAGCCTTGATTGACTGGCAGAAGACCCGCCACGGCGTTACGCTCAAACGGGACTGGATCCGTTTCGGCAGTGGGGTCGTTAATTCACTGTATGCACTGGTCAATATCTTGACACAACCGGGTGATGGCGTCTTGATTTTGACGCCGGTCTACTATCCATTCTTCAACGCTGTCCGGGATAATCATCGTCAACTCGTCACGTCTGAATTACGCAATGACCAGGGCCATTACACGATTAATTTTGACGATGTGGAACGCAAAATCAAAGCCAATGAGGTCCGACTGTTTATTCAGTGCTCACCGCATAATCCGGTCGGCCGCATCTGGACGGAAGCGGAACAGACACGCTTGTTAGCGTTATGCGAACAATACCACGTCCTCGTCATTTCTGATGAGATTCATCAGGACTTAGAAATTGACCGGGCAGCCCATCCGTTCCAGTCGGCACTGTCCGTTGCGGATGGGCGCTTCAATGACCGGCTAATCGTGGTCAACGCGCCATCAAAGACGTTCAATATTGCGGCACTGTTAAACTCGCACATCATTATTCCAAATTCTGAGTTACGGCAGCGCTACGATGATCAGATTGGCCGTTTCAGTCAGACAGAAATTAGTGTGTTGGGGCAGGTCGCCGGTAAAGCCGCCTACCAGTCTGGCGCCGAGTGGCTAGACCAAGTGTTGGCCATCATCCGCGATAACTATCATTATTTGCAAACGACTTTTGCCGCTCAGGCGCCGAAGTTGGTATTGTCGGAGTTGCAAGGCACCTATCTGACGTGGCTGGATTTACGAGCTTATGTCCAGCCAGAAAATGCTAAAGCCTTTATTCAAGATCGATGTCATATCGCAGTTGATTTTGGGGAATGGTTCAGCCCAGCTGATAAAGGCTTTGTGCGGCTCAATCTGGCCACTGACCCTAAGAACGTTCAGGAAGCGGCCAAACGGATTGTTGCTTGTTTAGTTTAAAGCTTATCAAAAAAATTCCGACACCAGCGTGTTGGAATTTTTTTAGCGACTTTTATTAGTGACGGTACGTCGTTTGAGCAATCGGCGTCGATTGATTTCTCGGCGGATGAAGGAGTAAGCAATCAAGCCCAGTGCCAATACGCCGATAATAATTGCAGTCTTCACGAATCCGAAAATCCAGAAAAACACCGCAATAGCAAAGGTACAGTATACGATTAAGAACATGGGAGCCCTCCTTCGATCGAATGGTTAAGTTATTTTATAAAACCATTGTATCGAGAAAAAATAGCTATCCCGTGATTGAAATTTGAATTTTCTGTTAAGGATTGCAAGATTGTCCCTAAATTGGCTTGATTTGTGCTGACCATGAGTGATTAGTTAGAATTCTAGTCGAAATGTGAACAAGTCGAGCACACGTGAGCCAGTTAATTGGTCATGAATTATGACCGAGGTAAACCCATAATCAGTCCCGGAAGTGCCGATGCAGCCGCCGTTCGTTGGCCTGGGCTAATTGATCAGTCGTCAGTTGATAGGTGGTGGCAGCTTGAAGTTTTGCTAGGCCGACCTGAATTGCGCCTAACTGGGCGGTATCACTAGCTTGAGGGCCTAACTTTTCCGTGAGGGTCGATAATAGCGTCAGTTCAGGTTGGAGCGTTTCTGCAACTTGCTGGTCGTATTGCGATTGGCTCAGACTGTGGGTTTGCCAACGCGTCACCCGGCTCAGTAAGTTCAGCATTTGATTGGTTAGTAAGTTCAGTAAATAGTCCGTTTCTTGATTCGTTAGGGTCATCAGCAGGACCTCCAATAATAAAGTAAGCTCACTCAAATATTAGCATGAGTAAGGTCAATTTAATTACTATTTTAATAATTTCGGCCGAAATGTGCTGATTTTGAGTTTCAATCGTCTTTTAGTTTGTGAAGCGTGCTACATTATCAGTAATTGAATGAAAGGAGTGAACAATGATGATTGGGCATATTACAGCAATGCGACCCGATTATGATGTCGGCATCTTGACTGATTTTCACGGTCGGCACTTTAAATTTCGACTCACGGCGGTTCAACCCGCGAGCGCCTTGCATATTGGTGCGGAGTTTTTCTTTGATCCGCAGTTGACAGCAGCCGGTTTAGTTGCGGTGCAATTACGGTACCAGCACCACGATGGCACTTGCTTGTCAGTGCGGCCACCGACTGAAGTGGACCAGCCAGTCGTCGTCAGAATCGGTGAGTTAGTCTTGAACGTTGATGATATTCAGTACTATGCCTTGACGACTGATCAGGCTGAGATTCGAAACGGATACGCGTCATCTGCTCGGCATCTCGTCATCAAGATGCGGGGCGGCCGCCAATTCATCTTCTATAATTGGGATGGTGTCAATATTGATGATGTGGTCACAAAGCTAGCGACGTTACATACTGTGCAACGCCAATTTGGTTGAAAGGCAGAAATCAAAAAAGACGTCCGTTTCATACAGCCAGGGCTGGTGAAATGGGCGTCTTTTGGCGATTCAAGCGTCTCGGCTGCTGGCAACGGTGTGAGCAGTTGATTGCTAGCGAGCAAGACTTTAAACGGCTAATGTTGGCGGTCTTTAAAAATAAAGAGCTTGCTGAAGAACCAGTTGAGTAACACGATAATAATTTGGTCGATTAATTTCACAAGCAGACTGTTGCCGTGCAGGACGGAAATCCCGACGATCATAATTCCTTGGTCAACAAAGTAGCTGAGTAGCCGAAAGCCGAAAAACGAGGTCATTTCGGCTAATACCGCACGAAACGTAGGTGTGTGTGATTCAAAGACCCACCGTTTGTTGGTCACGTAGGCGAAGAGGACTGATAGTAACCAGGCAATCGTATTGGCAATCCAATACGGCCAGAATTGGTCGAAGATGCCAAACACGATAAAGTTGATAACGGTGGTTAAGCCCCCGAAAATTAAATAGGACAGCACACTTTGATAGCGCCGCCAGAGTTGTATGATAAATTGCACCACTAGTAAATTACCCTCACTTTAGCTAATTAATAACTAGCTACCATCCTATCATATAATCCGGTCTGGCGTTGGATAAATTTAGTGTTGAGTGAGCTGGTGGCAGCGCGCTTCAAAGGCGTCATGGGCGGCTGCGAAGTTCGTAAATTGAATCCGTTCAACCGTCAGTGTTCCTAGAGTGGTTGTGGCGCTGACTTTTAATAGAAATAAATGTTGACCAAAGCGCTGCTTGATCAGTTGTAGTTGATATGAAAGGTCATTATTGATCACGATCGTGTGATTTGCCATTAAACCTGGTTGCATTCCCAAAGCAATCATTCAACCCACCCCCAGTGATTAATTTTTATTGTAAGCAGCGATTGTAAATATCGAATGTTGTTGCTGTAAATTTTGTGTAAAGTTGGGGTGAGGGAATCAAAGGTTTCTCAGAGTGCGAGGTTCAGACGGGTTGGGACTGAGGATTAGCCTAGCTAGAGCGTTAAGCGGCGAACTTCCGCTTGGCGTTCTGGCGTAGCTAACCGGAAGTCCCAGTCTGACCCGAACACGTTTCATCCATATCGCAGGCAACGTGGAAGACCAGTATTTAAGACGCGGGGGTCTCGGCTTAAATCTGTGTCCACCATGTTCCGACCATTACCCAGAATACTTGCAAGCCGGAGTAGGATGTGACTAGCCATCAGTTTTATGCTAGCTCGCTTTGTTTTCAGCGGGTCTCGGCTGGCTGCTTTTGAACTTAAGAACTAGTGTGTTTTAATCATGATTCACGATAAATAATAACGAGCACAATGCGTAACCGATGAAAAAAACATAGCCAAACACCACCCGCTTTTGAAAATGACAACGCATTCAATGGCGATAAATGTTAAAATAAGGTTAGTAGATGGAAAGGGCGTGACGTAAATGTTACAAGAATATTCGAATATTTTAGTTCCCCTAGATGGTTCAGAGCAAGCGGAAATCGCACTGGATAAAGCGGTGGCGGTTGCTAAGCGGAATGACGCGCACATTGACGTGTTAGCTGTCATTGATCCTGGACAGTTTGGCTATAATTTGGCCGGGCTAGCTGATGGCGATATTACGTATCAGCTCGTCCAAGATTCAGAAGCCTATTTGAAAGAAACGGTCGGTCAAATTAAGAAGGATGGCTTCGATGACATTGACTTTCACATTCGGATGGGTAGCCCCAAGCCAATTATTTCACAGGACTTCGTCAAGGATCATCATAACGATTTGATTATGATGGGTGCGACTGGCCTGAACGCGGTTGAACGGGTGCTTGAAGGTTCTGTGACGACCTATGTGCAACGTAACGCACTGACTGACGTGATCGTCGTTAAAACGGATTTGGAAAACACGCAAGTTGAAAAGTAACCGCTACGTCAATCCGTCATCACTGACTGATAAATCAGCGGTTTACGACCAAAAACAATACTTTGAATAAATCAAAAAATACCTGAGCTGACTTTTAACAAGTCGTGCTCAGGTATTTTGCGTAGCATTTAGTTTCTAATCCGTAATTTACGATTGAACAGGTAAGCCAGTGTTCCGATAACGCCACAACCAACTAACATGGTAATCAATGGCATAACCGGGTTGAAATAGCCGGCGTCGGCTGGCCCATGACTGGGGTAACCCACTAGGAATTTCAGGAAGGCTTCTAAACCAGTGTAGCTAAAACTGGATTGACTGCGAACTATCACCACCGCGAGTAACCAAATTGCGATGACGCCTAGAATGGGCGCCCCAACAATCAAGATGGTTTTGGCCCATTTGCCGAATAGGGCGAGCAGGGTGCCACAAGCCATGCCGGTCAAACCAGTTCCAATGTAGAAAATCCAATTAAAGATGAGATTCAGGGCAACGTTAAGCGTGACATTGGATCCAAAAGCGTAGGCGTAAAGCGAGGTCCCCGTCTTTAATAGGGCCTGTTGCGTGCTCCAATGCATGTAAGGGGCGTGAATGGCGAAGTAATAAATTCCGCCGACAATCACGCACAGGGCACTGAATAAAATCAATGATAGCAGGCGCGCACTGAAGTACGTGCGCCGCGAAATCCCGTTTTGAATGAACAGCTTGAAGTTATCGTAGGTCAAAGCGCCGAAGATAAAAATCAATAGGAAGAATAGGGCCCCTGGATTCAGATTAGCAATATCTCGTAAGAACTGGTAATGACCAATATTACCGGTCAGCAAGGACACCAACAACGGAAGAACGATAAACAATCCAATCAGAGTGAGAATCGACCAACCAGCCAGTTTTAACTGGTCCAACAACAAATAACGGGTGGTCCGTTGTACTTTAGTTGACATGAGTGGCGGCCTCCTCCTTGGTGTTAGTCAGGTTGATAAAAAGTTTTTGCAGGTCGAGATGTTCAATCTTGACGGTGTCTGGAATTGGCCGATTATCATCTAAACCGCCATAGACATAGTGGGCCGTGATTCCACCCAGTGCGTCTTGACCGATAACGTTGAGGCCGTTCGTGTAGGCGACGACATCCGCCTGTGGCCCCGTGACGGCGTACGATTGCGCGAGGATATCGGAGACATCGCCATCAATCACGATCTGATGCTGGTCGAGCACGAAGACGTGTTCAACGATGTTGGCGATTTCGTCGATCAGATGGGTCGAAATGACGAAGGTCCGCGGATGCTCACTGTACGTTTCGATAAGTTCTTGGTAGAAGATCTCACGATGATTGGCATCCAGACCGAGGACGGGTTCGTCCAAGAAGATGTAGTCGGCCGGCACACAGAGCGCCACGATCAATTTAAAAATCGTACGGTATCCCGTCGACAATTTACCGAAGCGGGTGTTTAGGTCGAGTCCAAATGTCTGGGCTAATTTTTCAGCGTAGGCGAAATCAAAACTACCGTACAAATAAGCGGTCGTTTTGAAAAGTTGCTTGACGCGTGCTCGGTCAGAATAGAGGTTCACTTCACTCATCAAGTATAGTCTGCCCAAGGTCCGGTCGTTGTCCCGCATGGATTCGTCATCCATCGTCACGGTACCGCTATCGGCAAAGATGCGATTACTGATAATGTTCAGCAAGGTGCTTTTCCCCGCGCCATTGCGGCCCAACAGTCCGTAAATCGTGTTAGGTTCGATGGTCAGGTTAAGTTCATCCAGAACGACCTGACTGTGAAAGGCCTGTTTGACGGCCTGAACTTGAATACTCATGATTCAGAAAACCCCCGTTCAATTAATTTTGCTAGTTCAGTCTGAGTGATGTGCAATTTCTGCGCTTCACTGACTAATTTTTTGACGTAATCCGCATAAAATTGGTCGCGCCGTTTGTCAACAATGCGTTGTTGCGCACCACTGATGACGAACATCCCGACCCCCCGACGTTTTTCAATCAATTGGGCGTCGACTAGGATGTTCATGCCTTTTAAAACGGTCGCAGGATTGATATGAAATTCTTTAGAAATCTCGGTTGTCGAAGGAATTTGCTCACCTTCAGCGAAGGTTTCAGTAAAGATAGCTTCTTCAATTTGGTCGGCAACCTGCAAGTAAATTGGTTCCGTACTATTAAAGTTGAACTGCATTCTATTCACCTCATTGCAGTGATTGCCCTATTTCGTTGTGACCTTATGCTGCGGCTGGTGCAGTTGTCGTTCGGTACGGTCGATGCGAGCAGCGATCCAACTAGAACCTAGGAGGAGGGTGCCCAGAACGGCTAAGAGCACGTCTTGGTGTTCAAAGACGACCTGGGAGGCAAGTCCGAGGTTGACGCCCAGCCACAAGAGCGGCATGAGCGCGCCTAACCAGAATTGACGACGATTTGCGAGCGCGTAACGGTGTAATGGTGTAATAACGATTAATAAAGCGACTAATCCAAAGTATACCATGATTGTTCCCTCCTCTAAAAGGTTATTCTAAAACGATGCGCCGGTAGATGGTGATGGTTATCAGATAGTACAACAGGTACAGGCCAGCGAAGATTAAGAACGGTAGCCAGATGCCCGTGTAAGGTGACGTGACCATGATGACTTTAAACATTTGTAAGCCGAACAAGACGTGAACGATCCCCACGATACCGGGTAAGATGAACAGTACGGCGATTTCCTTGTTGATGGCATCGGTCAATTGACGACGGGTCGTACCGACTTTATCAAGCATGGCATACCGATGTTGGTCAGCGGCGGCCCCAGATAAAATTTTGAACATCAGACAACTAGCTAACATGGCTAAGAAGGCGATTCCGAGGAACATCCCTATGAATTCAAGGCCGGAATACATACTATTGACGAGTTGATACATCGCATAGCGACCACCGTATTGCTCAGGATTCGTGGTGTGGAAGTGTTCCTTTGCTAATTTGGCAAGTGCGCTGCGGTGTTCAAGGACACTGTTGGTCGTGAAAACGGTCAGGCGTTGTTCAGGCTGGGCGAGCTTCGCGTAAGCCGTTTCGGACAAGAAGACTGGTGTCGTTGCGGCCATGGTACCGCCTTGAAGCTGGGTCAGTTGATAGTTGTCAAACGACTTTTGTAACTTAGCGGCATTATTTTGAACTGGTTGGTAGTCCAATTGATGCTTGTTTTGCATTTTGATGGTCGTGAAGGGCTGTTGGTTGAATTCAGCCGCACGATAGTAAGTCACTTTTTTAGTCGCTTTAAAATGATAAGTGTGGGTCGTCTTTGGCTTCATAGCCGCGATTTGTTGACGCTCAGACTTGGTCGTGTTAACGAGGCCCATATCATAGGCGTTGTTGGCGTTGGCCATCAGTGGGATCTGGCTGTGAAAGCCCATCCCGACTGTGATGGCACCCAGTGCCAGTGCGAATAACATGGCGACGATCGATAGCATCTTAGTGTAATTACGGATGCGAAAACTCAGCTGAGAAAGCGTGAAGCCGTTTAAGCCCCGTTGTGCGAACTTGAACCGTTTCAGGGCGACCATTAGCCAAACGAAGATGGCGTTAAATAGCAGGTACGTGCCTAAAACGATGGTGACTAGGGCAATACCGATACCAGCCAGCACGAGTGTTTCCAAGTTAGCCATAGCCCAGTAACCAATCGCAATGGAAATCAAGCCTACGATGACTTCGAGCAATTGCCGCATTGGTTTGAGTTGCGGTCGGTTGGGTTGATCGTTACTATGGAGCAGCTTCAAAGCAGGGGTCCGAGTCAGGGCAATCAGGTTGAAGACGCCGGCAATCAGGAATAAACCGACGTACAAGAGAATCGTGACGAGTGCGGCGGGTGCGTACCAAGCGGCAAAGCGGTGTAGCGTCAGGCCTAAACTGTTGATTAGGATTTGACTTACGCCGGCAGTCAGGGCAGTTCCGACTAGGATACCGACAATTGTCGCAGTAACGCCGACCAGTAAGGTTTCCAACCAAATCAGCTGCCCAATTTTACTTTTACGCGCACCGACCATCATAAAGAGGCCGTAGTCGCGTTTGCGCATGCTGAGTAAAAATGAGTTGGCATAGCCGATATAGACTAACGTGATAATCGTCAGTAAGACTGAGCCGAATTGGAAGATAAAGCCGACCATACCGATGCTGGTGTTTTGTTTTAAGAACGCGTTGTTGGTGGCGAGGGCTTCAAACATGTAGAAGATAGCACTGGACATGATCAGTCCTGAAAATAGGACCAGATAATCGCGCCAGCGGTGTTTGAACCCGGTCATGGTAAGTTTAGTTAACATCGTGATAAAACTCCTTTTGATTAATTTCGCTTATTGTTCAAACGTCCCGAGGTTATCAAGCACTTGTTGATAAAAGTCGCTCCGACTGGCCGTTCCCCGTTTCAGTTCTTGTCCAATCTGTCCGTCTTTGATGAACAGGATCCGTTGGCAGAAGCTAGCTGAGAAGGGGTCGTGAGTTACCAACAGGATTGAGACGGCCCGTTCCTGGTTGATTTTGGTAAATAAATCAAGCAATTCCCGCGCGGACTTGGAATCTAGTGCGCCGGTCGGTTCATCACCAAAGAGAATTGCAGGATCATTGATGAGGGCCCGTGCCGCTGCGACCCGTTGCTTTTGACCACCAGAGAGTTCGTTTGGATAATTCGTGAGGAATTCTTGAATACCTAACTGTTGGGCTACTTTTTCGACGGCCGGTTTGATTTGCTTGCTAGGTGTATTTTGCAATGACAGCGGCAAGGCGATGTTTTCATAAGCCGTCATCGTTTCTAATAAGTTGAAGTCTTGGAAGATGAACCCAATCTCCTTGGCACGAAAATCGGCCAGTTGGTTGCCTTTTAAACGGGTGATGGGTTGCTGGCGAATCGTGACTTCACCACTAGTTGGTTGGTCTAAAGTGGCTAGCATGTTCAGTAGCGTGGTCTTCCCAGAACCAGAGGCCCCCATGATGCCGACAAATTCGCCGGGTTGGACATTGAAGTCGATGCCCTTCAAGGCTTCGTATTGTTTGCTGCCGGCCTTACCATACGTTTTGTGCAGGTCGTTGACAGTCATAATCGGTGTCGTTGTCATTTTGTAAAACTCCTTTTGGGTTGTTAGTTTGTTATTTGGTTAATTACTTATGTAACTAACTATAAAGGTGACTAGCTATTCTGTCAAACATAATTTGTCTTTTGATAGCCGCTTGCGGGTGAAAAGTCAGCTATGACGGGGGATTAGCACGATAAAATAATTAGCGGAATTTAGCGATTGGTTGATGATTTGGCCAACTTGAGGTTAGTTAGTTCGGTCAAAAGTGAGTCACCAAGTAACTAAGTAACTAACTGACTAACGAATCAGTGGCGATCTTTTTTAGGTGGTGTTCGTTGTGAGGATACGTTGTATGAGAATCTAAGGAAGTTGACATGAAGAAGCGGTGAGGGCGGATTGCAATTCTAAGATGGCAGGCCTAAAATAATTTTTACTGAAGATGCGGATGATCCGCACATGATAAGACAGGAGGAGCTAACGTGAAAAAGATTTTGGTACTACATACCGGTGGTACGATTGCCATGTCGGCGGATGAAGCTGGCAACGTGACGCCCGGTGCAGAAAATCCGTTGGACAATTATCAATCGTCATTCGGTGCCGATATTGAGTTGGAAACTGAAGATGTCTTCAATGTTCCTTCACCCCACATTACGCCTGAACGGATGTTGCAACTGAAGCAACGCATCGATAAAGCGGCCCACGAAGGTGTTGATGGCGTGGTGGTCACCCATGGAACGGATACATTAGAAGAAACGGCTTATTTTTTGGATTTAACGTTACCGAATGAGCTACCAGTCGTGATTACCGGTGCGATGCGCTCGGCCAATGAAATCGGGTCGGACGGGTTGCATAATTTAGAAACAGCGATTCAGACAGCTAGCACGCCAGATGCGGCCGAAAAGGGCGTGCTCGTCGTGATGAACGATGAGATTCACTCGGCCCGTTACGTGACGAAGACCCACACGACCAACGTGGCCACTTTCCGGACACCCACTTTTGGGCCAATCGGATTAGTTGCCAATAAAGGCGTGGTCTTCTTCGAATCACTACTGCGTTCAACGGTCTGCCCGATTCAAAGCGTCACTGACAATGTCTTCTTAATTAAAGCCTATGCCGGGATGGGGCCAGAATTATTTGATGCCATCGCACAATCAACGACGCACGGGGTCGTGATTGAGGCGCTAGGCGCGGGTAACTTACCACCGGCAACCTTGCCAGCGGTTCAAAAACTTTTGGATATGCAGATTCCAGTCGTGCTCGTTTCACGGTGCTTTAACGGAATTGCGCAAGACGTTTACGCTTATGAGGGTGGCGGTGTGCAATTGAAGCAGATGGGTGTGATTTTCTGCCAAGGCTTGAATGGTCAAAAAGCACGGATCAAACTACTAGTCGGCGTAAGTGCCGGCATGTCAACAGACGAACTAGCACGCTTTGTGGCGACGGCGAACTCTTAAATCGGGAGCTAGTGCCTTGAAGCGCGTTGTGCTAGTTATTCTTTAGCATCAAAGATGGTTAAATCATGACATTTCTTAAGTTCAAAAGCCGCCAGCCTAGACCCGCTGGAAACAGTGCGAGTTAGCGTGAACCTGCTGTTGTAGCGACGTCCTACGCCGGCTTCCAGGCATTCTAGGCAATGGCCGTGACGTGGTGGACACAGATTTAAGCCGACAAACCACGTCTTAAATACTGGTCTTTCACGCTGGCTGCGATATGGACGAAACGTGTTCAGGTCAGACTGGGACTTCCGGTTAGCTACGCCAGAACGCCAAGCGGAAATGCACCGCTTAACGCTCTAGCTAGGCTAATCCTCAGTCCCAACCCGTCTGAACCTCACACTCTGAGAAGCACTTGGCCTTGCCCAGAATACCTTCCAGCCGGGATGGTATTCGAAAGGCAGACATGTGCGAACTCAACTTTTTGTTGGATTAGTCGTTGGTTCCTTGGTACACGGGGACTTTGATATTGAACTGTCAGATTAGTTTCTAATGATAACTAAGCTTCCTAACCCATGCTTTAACTTTTCGAATCAACAGTTTCACTGAATTTGTCAAAACTTTCCCTAGTCGTTTGAGATAGCAAAGTTTCAAATTATAAACGAAGGTAATTTATCAACTAAATTCAAGACTAATGTCCGTTGAATCTTGCGAATAAAATTCAACTGTTTTTTCAATGATTAAGTGTGATAAAGCATTATTGAGGCCAATTAAAAGTTTGCCTGAAGGACCAGTCACTTAATATTCAGTGGTCAATTGTACCCAGATAGGTGGTCGTTCATCCGCCATTCGAACGGCTTCCCGACTGGAGGGGCTGGCTGACAATGCTCAAGGGCGAAATTCTTCTTGTCCGGGTGGGTTCCCCGGGCTAGAAGAAGACTCGTATTTGAAATTGCGCAGTGGGGTTCTGCGTGAGTTCAAATCGATGTCCGCCCTGTTCCAGCGTTGTCAGCCAGCCCCGGAGGTCGGACTAAGACGTCCATTGGCTGACGAACAGGACGCCAACTTGGTATGATTTAACCATGATTCATGACAAGTTACCTAGCACATGCGTAATAATGGTTGTGTCTCTAAAACAAAACAAGCCGAACATGGATGTCAACTTTAGCTGAAGTTGACTAACCGTGTTCGGCTTGTTTTTTAGTTGATACTGAATGTGATGAGCGACGATTTATTGGTTAATGAGGTTTTGCCGAATGAGACGCGCCACGTAGGCTTCATGTAATAAGTCGCCGTGACTGATGGATTTTTGGTTGACGGTCATGGCGGTGTAGCGCGTGACGTTATTCATGAACAACTTGCCACCCGCGTTAACACTGCTGAGTGGGACGATGTCGTCGTTGCCATCCCCAGTATCGCCAGCGACATTAATGACGGCGTGTAATTTTTTGAAGGCGGCTTTATGGTCGAGCAACGGGTCATACAGCGTTTTATCCGGATTTTCCGCATCGGTACCCAAAAACGGGGTGCCGATAACCATCAAGTCGTGTACGCTTAACGGATTATCAGTGCTCAACCCAGCGAGGTAGCGGCTCCAAATCAGGCCACCATTCGAGTAGCCCAGCGCATTGGCAGTCGTCAGGTGCTGGTGGCGCTTGAGGTAGCGGACTGCCTTAGCTAACCCCGTCGTTTGCGTTTTGATATTGTCGTTGGAATCGGTACTGTTCTCGAAAAAAATCACGATTAACGCATCGTTGATGGTCGTGTTTTTGACGCGGGTTTCGGTCACTTTCAGTTGTTGATCAGCAGTAATGGTTACCCGAATCAACGGATGCCGATCCGTTTTGTTGAGAGAACGAATAATGTCATCAAAATCCGTCAGGCTACTACTACTGCCGCCAATCATGATCAGCGGTCGTTTTTGTTTGGTCACCACGTGGTTCGTCTGATCCTGATGAATCTGGGTCGTCAAGCCTAACCCAATAATCATTAGCAGGAATAAGCCACAGGCAATTAATCCCCAGATTACCTTTTTTGGCATATGCTCACCCCATTAAGCATTTATTTTAGAAGCGTTCGGCAATAGTTGGTCGGTCATTGAGTGGTTGAACTGCCCGGTTATTTGCGGCAAATAGGTGTTGATAAACTGCCAGCTGTTTTTCACCAATCATGACCGTGTCGGCACAAACGTACCATTCGACCGTTTCGCTAAGTGGTGGTGTCGTCAATGAACCGAGGTAGTGATAGACCGTCCCGGTGTCTGGGAGTAGTTCGGTCAGATTGACTGGTTCAGTGAGGTCATGGCTTGCTTCAGGCGTAAATTGGTCTAATAAGCCCTGAAATGACTGGTTAGGCTTGCCAATGCGGCCAAAGACGGCGACCACGGCTAACTGACCGGTAGCGCTTCGGTGAACCAAATGCCATTCGATGGGCGCAGCTTGGCCGTCAATCAGGTGTTCGGCTGGCGTGTGGAAATGCAGCTGTTGGAAGGTGAAATCGCGGTCATTCAAGTAGGCCGCACCAATCCCGTGCGCTTTGAGTGTCGTTGCTTCGCCAGTAATCGATTGTGCTTGGTATAAACCACGCCAGCTAATGGCTGAAAGTTGTGAATCCTGCGTTTTGCTGGTTTGAATATCAATTGGTGATTGGTGCTGACCACTAGTCATCGGCCAGTCGGTTTGGTGTGCGTAGTCAAATGTCATCGTAAATCCTCCGTTAATAGAACCCGTGATAAATTTTAGCGCGCTGTGACCCGGTCTAACTTGAACCAAACAGCCACGAACGTCTGAATCTGTAAACATTATAACACCCAATCATAATCGGTGGTGAATCAGCTGCAACCTGCAAATTCAACCGCACATCGGGTGTTAAAAAACAACAATCAGACAATTGGCACCCGATTGAGGGGAAGACAATGTTAGAATAGAAGTTGAAATGACAACAGATAGGTGGCTTCAACAATGACAAATCAACGTGTATTAACGGTACCAGGTGGTATCAACTTTCGCGAACTCGGTGGTTACGCGACTAAAGACGGACGCACGGTCAAGTGGCATAAAGTGATTCGGACGGGTGGCCTCGACCAACTCACGCCGGCTGGCCAAGCGCAATTGGACGACTATGGTGTTCGCTATGACATCGACTTTCGTTCACCAAAAGAAGTATTAGATGCGCCTGACCGGGTGCCAGCTAATGCTAAGTACGTCTATGCACCGGTCTTTAACGTCGATGAGACGCGTAATTCAGATGGCACGGACAAGATGACTGCGAACTTGGAGAAACATCCGGATAGTGGCTTCAAACACATGCTCAAGGTTTATCGGATGGTCGCAGATGAACAGCACGCTAAGGATGAGTATCGCCGGTTCTTCGATAACTTACTAGCGAATGACCAACCTGATTCAACGCTGTTATTCCATTGTACAGCCGGTAAGGACCGGACTGGCATGGGCGCCGTGTACTTATTAACGGCGCTGGGTGTCGATTTCGCGACCATCAAACAAGATTATTTACTGACCAACCAAGCGTCGATTGGCCGAATCAACGGCGCGATGGCAGCTGCCAAGGCTCAAGGTGCTTCAGCGGAAACGATTGAAAGTATTCGTGCGCTGTGGTCAGTTGATCCGGCTTATTTAGATGCTGCAATGACCGAAATTAAGCGCCAATCTGGTAATTTGACGCACTATTTGCATACTGAGTTGAAGCTGACCAATAATGAAATCAAGGATTTGCAACGAATCTATTTGGAATAGGAAGTGTGACGATGCGCTATTTAGCAAGTTCTAGTCATGATATTCGGACGAATCTCGCGATTGAGACCTATTTGATGACTCACGCAGATTTGACCGAACCAATTCTGTATTTTTATATTAATTCGCCATGCATTATCGTGGGTCGATACCAAAACGTTGTTGCGGAGATCAATCAGGACTATGTGAAACAGCAGCATATTATTTTGACGCGCCGGACGTCTGGCGGTGGCGCGGTCTATGATGATTTAGGCAATGTTAGCTTTAGTTTTATTACCAAAGACGACGGTGACGGGTTCGGTAATTTCAAACGCTTTACCGCACCTCAACGCCTTGCACGCAATGGGGGCGACCGGTGCGACGATGAGCGGCCGCAATGACTTGTTGATTGACGGTAAGAAATTCTCTGGCAACGCGATGCACGTTGAAAATGGCCGGATGTTCTCACACGGCACATTGATGTATGATGTCGACCAAAGCCAGATTGCGAAGGCGCTGACGGTACCTAAGGACAAGCTCGCATCGAAAGGTATTAAGTCCGTTCGCAGTCGGGTCACTAATTTGAAGCCGTACATGGCACCCGAGTACCAGCAGCTGACCATCGAAGAATTCCGGGATACGCTGGCACGTGAAATCCTCGGGGTGACTGATTTGAAGCAGGCGAAGACCTACCAGCTTGATGATGAGGCTCGTGCGGGCATCGCTGAACTCAATCAGCAGTATTTCAAAAATTGGGACTGGATCTACGGGCAATCACCGGCCTTTACGATCAAACAACGGCGCCATTTTGATGCGGGGACGGTCGAGTTTCAACTCAACGTGGATGCGGGCCGAATCAAAACCGTCACGATTTACGGTGACTTCTTTGGTGCGCAACCGGTTGACCCCGTCATTGACCACCTAATTGGCGTCAAATACGAACGGCAGGCGATTGCGACCGCGCTGGCACCCCTCGATTTGAGCCAATATTTTGGTAACATTGACCGCGACCAATTGATTGACTTATTGGTTGCACCCTAATACTTTGTGAAAAATCCGGTTAAATGGCGATTTTTGTCAGCAGCCGCGTAGAAGACTGAATCGACTTAAACAAGCGCAAAGACTTGAGATAAGTTAATTCAGTTATTTATTAAATTTAACTGAAAGCGCTTAAAATTGTTTTGCTTTCTTTAGTGAAATCCATTACAATATAATTGTTAATTTAGAAAATATATAATATTTGACTATTTGAGTATAGAAGGAGTTGTTTTCGATGCATAAATTTATCGCAATGGTTGGTACCAATTCAGATGAATCGACGAACCGCAAGTTATTGCAATACATGCAGGCCCACTATGCGGATCAAGCAGAAATCGAATTAATGGAAATTAAGGGGCTACCGATTTTTAACAAGCCAGAGAACCGGCAGATTCCAGAACAAGCTCAGGGGATGGCCGCTAAAATCGACGCCGCTGATGGGGTTATCATCAGTACGCCTGAATATGACCATTCGGCACCAGCTGTGCTGTTAAATGCATTGGAATGGCTTTCATTCCATATTCAACCATTTGTGGACAAGCCAGTGATGATTCTAGGGGCTTCTTATGGGGCACTAGGGACTTCACGGGCGCAAGCGCATTTGCGGCAAGTGTTGGACTCACCTGAATTACGCGCGCGCATCATGCCAAGTTCTGAATTTATGCTCGGCCATTCATTACAAGCATTTGATGATGACGGCGACTTGGTAGATGACCAACAGGTGGCTAAGTTAGACGGGTTATTCGCTGACTTCCAGATGTTTGTCGAAATCACGAAAAAGCTTAAGAACGCGAACGCAACGACGTACCAAGAAGTTCGCGACATGGATTGGGAAAAACTATAGAGAGGGCGAGACGTATGAAATTAGTTGGAATTGCAGGGTCAATTGAAGATAAGTCTTATAATCGGTTATTGTTGAAGTTTATCGCTAATCATTTTAGTGACATGGTGGACGTTGAAATCTTGGACATTCAAGACGTGCCGATGTTTAACCAAAGTGATGACCAGACGGAAGGCGAAGCCGTTCAATATCTGAAGCGGAAAATTATGCAAGCAGATGGGGTCATTATTGCGACGCCTGAACACAACCACACGATTACCGCTGCCTTGAAGAGTGTCATCGAATGGTTATCATTCAAGATTCATCCAATGTCCGGCAAACCAGTCTTGATTGTGGGTGCTTCATATTATGACCAAGGCTCTTCACGGGCACAGTTGAACTTACGGCAGATCTTGGAATCTCCTGGTGTGGACGCAGTGGTCATGCCTGGTAATGAATTCTTGTTGGGTGAAGTCAAGCAAGCCTTTGATGATCAAAACAATTTGAAAGACGCCCGCACCGTTTCATTTTTACAAGAAACGTTAGGTAAGTTCCTCAAGTTTGTTAAGATGGTCAACGCGATGGACAAAGAAGCACATGCGGATGACTGGAAGAATGAAGACCTCGAAGCGAAGGGCGAAGTTGAGACGACCATTAAAGGCGTCAACATGCATGCCGCTGACTGGGTCGAACAAGCAGCAGCTAAGACCCACGCCGCTGAAGGTGACGACTACGTTAAGTTAGACCGTGGGGTATTGACGGTCAACCAGTTGAACTGGTTCTTAAACTCGATGCCGATGGAATTAACTTATGCCGATGCCAACAACCAGTTCCTCTACTATAACCACCAGATGGACGGCGACAAGATGTTAGCCTCACGGACGCCAGCACAAGCCGGTAACCCGTTAGCAGACTGTCATCCTAAGCGGGCCGTGCCTGGGGTTAAACGTGCGGTTCACATGCTGCGGACCGGTGAGACCGACCTCTTCAAGTTACCGGTACCCGGGATTCCAAATAAGTATGTCATGCATTACTATCAAGCCTTACATGACGACAAGGGCGAATACAAAGGCATCAACGAATTTGTCCTCGACTTATTACCAATCGTGAAGTATTACTTGAAGCAGACTGGACAGATGTTAGCACCTGATCCAGATGCGAAGACTGACGCGGTTTCTGGTGCTTCTTCTAAAGCCAAGGAAACTAAACCAGATGATGTATCCGGTGCTTCTGCGGATACGGAAGAACAACCCGCTGTCGATGACGTTTCCGGCGCTTCAGCCGATACGGCAGCAGAACCAACTAAGCCTGAAGAACCAGCCGTTGATGATGTATCCGGTGCTTCAGCCAAATAATCGAATGTGTTTTAAGAAGCTTTCAAGTCCACCAATGCTTGAAAGCTTCTTTTTTTGTGCAATCAGGGATTGTTCGGTAATTATAATATTAATATTATTATGGCGAGCCCTGAGAAGGGGTGGAAGATGATTCGCTAAAATAGCTGTAAATTAACTAAAATAGCGGTTTGTGTTGGAAAATGAAGAAATATTAGCAAAATTGTGTCGGATAATAACACGAACATTAAAACGTTAATTAATCAATAAAGTTAAGAAATTCGTTGACAGCGGACCGGCTGGTTGCTAAACTAATGGTGAAAACAGAGAAAGAGGGATCGTGATGGCAAAAGTTGGGTTAGTGATGGGATCAATTTCGGATTGGCCAACGATGCAATTGGCCGCCGAACGGTTAACAGCAATGGGTGTTTCGTACGAACGCCACGTCATTTCGGCACATCGGATGCCGCAGACGTTGCAGACGTATGGCGAACAGGCTGCTGAGCGGGGACTACAAGTCATTATTGCGGGTGCCGGTGGAGCGGCTCATCTTCCTGGAATGTTGGCTGCCAATACCGTCCTTCCAGTTATCGGGGTGCCAATTAAGACGAAGGCGTTGAGCGGGGTCGATTCATTACTCTCAATCGTTCAAATGCCAGCGGGGGTTCCCGTAGCCACGATGGCAATCGGAGAGGCTGGTGCCAAAAACGCCGCTTTGATGGCCGCTCAAATTATTGGGCTACGCGAGCCAGCAGTCCAACAAGCAATCAGTGATTTTCGAGACAAACAACGTCAGGAGGCTGAGCAAAGTGAACGCCAGTTTTAAACAGCCGATTTTACCACCAGCCACCATTGGCATCGTCGGTGGGGGGCAGCTTGGACAGATGATGACACTAAGCGCCAAAGCGATGGGCTATCAAGTTGGTGTCTTAGATCCGACGCCCAAAGCGCCAGCCGCTCAAGTCGCGGACTTTCAAATTGTTGCGGCTTATGATAACGAGGCCGCCTTACTCGATTTAGCGCGGCGGAGTGATGTGTTGACCTATGAATTCGAGAACGTTGATGAGACGGCCTTGAAGGCGGCTCAAGCATACGCCCAATTACCACAGGGAACCGAATTACTGCATGTTACGGGTGACCGGCTGAACGAAAAACAATTCTTACATGACCATGGCATTCCAGTCACACTATTTGCACCAGTCAATGACCGTCAATCCTTGAATTACGCGTTAAACCGGGTCGGCACCCCGGCCATCCTCAAAACGGCGGCGGGCGGTTACGACGGCCACGGCCAAGCTGATTTAGCATCAACGACCATTACGCCGGAAGCGGAAGCACTGCTCGCCCATCCTTGTATTTTGGAAGCACGCCAGGAATTTCAGACGGAAGTTTCGATGATGGTGACGCGCAGTGCAGCGGATGTCGTGACGACCTTCCCACTCGTTGAAAACCAACATCAACATCATATTCTGCACACCACGATTGCCCCGGCGAACGTGCAAGCGAGTGTCCACGCCGCTGCGCGTAAAATCGCGGTTTCAATTGCTGAGGCGCTTGAATTAAGAGGGGTTCTCGGCATCGAATTCTTTGTCTTACCAGATGACACTTTAATTGTGAATGAGTTAGCGCCGCGGCCCCATAACTCGGGCCACTATACGATTGAAGCTTGCAACATTTCCCAATTTGAAGCACATATTCGTAGCATTTGTGGGTTACCGATTCCCGCTGTGGTCCAGACTAGTCCGGCAGTGATGCGTAACTTACTGGGCGATGATTTGACACTTGCTCGGCAGCAGTTGATCAACCATCCCGAATGGCATTTTCATGATTACGGCAAGGCGGCGATCAAGTCGCAACGGAAGATGGGCCACGTCACCGTGTTAAATCACAATATTGACGCAGCATTGGCATCAGTTTCAATTCTGAAAGGGGAACAATGAGTATGACGGCAGCGATTGAAAAAGAAACGTTATTATACGCGGGTAAAGCGAAGGAAATGTATACCACTAACGATCCAGAAATCCTCTGGGTCGAATACTTAGATCAGGCGACGGCATTGAATGGCAAACGGAAGGTCCCCATCGATCAAAAAGGTCGTTTGAATAATCGAATCTCCAGCTTAATTTTCAAAGATTTAGCTGCGCATGGAATTCCCAATCACTTTATTGATCAACCAACTGATTACGTTCAGCTAGTTAAACGGGTCACGATGATTCCGTTAGAGACCGTCGTTCGTAATGCGGCTTCAGGTAGTTTTGAACGGAAATTTGCCGTGGCCCACTTGACGAAATTCCCTGAACCGGTGTTGGAATTCTTCTACAAGAGTGACGCGCTCGATGATCCCTTTATCAATGACTCACAAATTCACGCGTTAAATATTGCCACTCCAGAAGTGGTCGCGGAAATCAAGCGTCAAGCCTTGCAGGTCAATCAGCGGTTAACGACTATTTTTGCGGCGATGGGCGTTCAATTGGTTGATTTTAAAATCGAATTTGGTTTAACAGCAGCGGGTGACGTGTTGCTCGCAGACGAAATTTCACCAGATAGTTGTCGACTAGTTGATCTGAAGACCGGTGCTTCGTTGGACAAGGATGTCTTTCGTAAGAACTTAGGCGACTTAACGTCGGTATATCAGGAAGTATTAGCACGGTTAGCGACCGTCGAGGAGGATTAACATGTACTTAGTAAAAATCTATGTCACCTACAAACAATCAATCTTGGACCCCAAAGGCGAAGCGATTCACGATGCCTTGCACCGGCTGGGGTATACGAATGTTGCGGATGTCGAGCTCGGTAAATATTTCGAAGTCAAACTTGAAGCTGACGAACGGCCAATCGAAGCTGAAGTCGATGAAATGTGTGACCGGTTGTTAGCTAACGTCAATATGGAGACGTACCGTTACGAAATCACCGAGATGGAGGCCCTGTAATGATGAAATTTGCCGTACCAGTCTTTCCTGGTTCGAACTGTGACCACGATATGGTCAACGCTTTGCGTGATGTCTTAAAGGTTTCGGCGGATTTGATCCCAGCAACTGCGACTTCGCTAGCAGGTTACGATGCCGTCGTTTTACCCGGGGGCTTCTCGTACGGTGATTACTTGCGTAGCGGTGCGATCGCCCGCTTTGCGCCAATCATGGCAGCGGTGATTGAATTCGCTAACGCCGGCAAGCCGGTTATTGGTATTTGCAATGGTTTTCAAGTGCTGACTGAAGCGGGCTTATTGCCGGGCGCACTCCAGTCTAACCGCTCCGCCAAGTTTATTTGTCAAGATAGTACCCTAAAAATCGTTAATGGGGATACGGCCTTTACGCGGGCGTATGGCGCAACAACTGAAATTACGCTGCCGATTGCCCATGGCGAAGGCAACTATTATTGCGATGAGGACACATTGGCACAATTGCGCGCTAATCACCAAATCGTCTTTGAATACGTCGATAACCCGAATGGAAGTACTGCGAACATCGCCGGCATCACCAATCAGGCCGGTAACGTGCTCGGTATGATGCCGCATCCAGAACGGGCAGTTGAAATGATTTTAGGGTCAACGGATGGTTTAGGACTATTCCAATCAATTATCGCGAGTCAAGAGGAGGTCGCCCATGCTTAAGAAGCAACCATTATCACCCACGGATGTCCGTGATTCAAAAGTCTATCGGGACTGGGGATTGACTGATGCGGAATATCAGATGCTGACCGATGACGTGCTGGGGCGGTTGCCTAACGAAACTGAAACGGGACTGTTTTCTGGCATGTGGAGTGAACATTGTTCTTATAAAAATTCCAAGCCGGTCCTGAAAAAATTCTGGACGCAAGGTGAACAAGTTTTGGAAGGCCCTGGTGAAGGTGCCGGAATCATCGACATTGGTGACGGTCAAGCCGTGGTGTTCAAAGCAGAAAGTCACAATCATCCGTCCGCAGTCGAGCCTTATGAAGGTGCAGCTACCGGTGTCGGTGGGATCATTCGCGACATCTTCTCGATGGGCGCGCGTCCAATTGCCTTACTCGATAGCTTGCGTTTTGGTGAACCGACTGATGCACACACGAAATATTTGATCTCACAGGTCGTTGCCGGAATTGGCGGTTATGGCAACTGTATCGGGATTCCAACGATTGGTGGCGACACGGTCTTTGATTCGAGTTACCAGAAAAATCCGTTAGTGAACGCGATGTGTGTCGGTATTCTTAATCAGGCTGATATTCAAAAGGGACAAGCAACTGGGATTGGCAACGCCGTAATTTATGTCGGCGCCAAGACCGGCCGCGACGGTATCAATGGGGCGTCTTTTGCTTCTGCGGAATTCAATGATGCCAATGAAACCCAACGTTCAGCGGTCCAGGTCGGTGATCCGTTCATGGAAAAACTGTTGATGGAAGCTTGTCTGGAAGTGATTCATGACCACGCCGACGTGTTGATTGGCATTCAAGATATGGGTGCTGCTGGATTAGTTTCATCTTCGGCTGAAATGGCGTCGAAGGCCGGCAGTGGGTTAACGCTTAACCTGGATTTAGTGCCGCAACGTGAAACGGGTATGACGCCGTTTGAATTGATGCTCTCTGAATCACAGGAACGGATGCTGTTGTGTGTGAAGGCTGGGGCCGAAGCGGAGATCTATCAAGTCTTTGAAAAATATGGTCTGGACGCGGTCACAATCGGTAAAGTGACGGATGGTCATCAGTATCAATTATTCCACCATGGTAAGTTAGTAGCGGATGTGCCCGTCGATGCACTCGCAACCAAGGCCCCCGTTTATCAACGAGAAAAGAAGCGGCCGACACGCTTGAACCATCAGAGTCATCATCAATTTATGCCTCGAATCGTTGACGCGACGGGGACGCTGAAGAAGATGCTCCAGCAACCCACGATTGCCTCCAAAGCGGTGCTGTATAACACTTATGACTCACAAGTGCAGACCAATACCGTTGTTAAGCCTGGCTCAGATGCCGGTGTGATTCGGATTCGTCATACGGATAAGGCGTTAGCCATCACCACCGACGTGAATGGCCGTTACTTGTACTTGAACCCACGGGTCGGCGGCGAGATTGCGGTGGCGGAAGCTGCTCGTAATATCGTGGCTTCCGGTGGTCAACCATTAGGGATTACCGATTGTTTGAATTACGGTAATCCGGAAAAGCCCGAACAATTTTACGATCTGGATGAATCTGCGATGGGAATCGCCCGGGCTTGCCAATTATTTAATACACCGGTGATTTCCGGTAACGTGTCACTGAATAACGAGTCGAATGGGGAAGCCATCTATCCAACGCCGATGATTGGGATGGTCGGACTGATCAAGCACCAACGTGACATTACGACCAGTGACTTCAAGCACGCTGGCGATGCCGTCTACGTGCTTGGAACGACCGCCGCTGATTTTAACGGTAGTGAATTGCAAAAGATGCTAACTGGAACGATCAAAGGCG
The DNA here is from genome assembly GCF_018991185.1 of Lactiplantibacillus sp. 7.2.4. Taxonomy (NCBI): domain Bacteria; kingdom Bacillati; phylum Bacillota; class Bacilli; order Lactobacillales; family Lactobacillaceae; genus Lactiplantibacillus; species Lactiplantibacillus sp. 7.2.4. Next base: position 64,694 of record NZ_JAGYGS010000002.1, on the reverse strand, counting down.
AGCTGTTCGACTTTGACCTGGTCACTGAGAATCGCAACCAGCGCTTGTTATTGACGGCCATCCAAAAGGGCTTAGTCGCCAGTGCTCACGATGTCTCAGAAGGTGGTTTGATCGTCACCATTGCGGAATCTTGCTTTGGCCAGAATCTGGGGGTCGATTTAACGAGTAGTGAACCGGCAGCCAACTTCTTTGCCGAAACGCAATCGCGGTTTGTGATTTCAGTGACGTCTGATGATCAAGCGGCGTTTGAACAATTAATGGAACCCTACGTCACGTATCTTGGGAAAACGACGGACGCGGACCGGTTACTGGTCAAGACGGCCGACCAAGCATTTGATTTGAAAGTTAGTTTTGCCAAACAGTTGTGGGAAGGGGCTTTACCATGCCTACTGAAGTAAAAAGTTTGAATGAAGAGTGTGGGGTCTTCGGTGTCTGGGGTTCACCAGATGCCGCCCAGCTCACGTATTTTGGCCTCCATGCCTTGCAACATCGTGGTCAGGAAGGTGCCGGCATTACGGCTAATGACCATGGCAAGTTACGTACAGAGCGGGGCCTCGGATTATTAGCGGATGTTTTCCGTGATCCGCGGCGCCTCGAACAGTTGACCGGACAAGCTGCTGTGGGCCACGTCCGTTACGCGACGGCCGGCAATCACGGATTAGAAAACATACAGCCGCTGAGTTTTAATTTTAGTGATTCGCAGTTTGCGCTTGCCCATAACGGTAATTTGACGAATGCGGTCACGTTGCGGCGGAACTTGGAACAAAACGGTGCAATCTTCCACGCTAGCTCTGACAGTGAGATTCTAATGCATTTGATTCGACGCAGTCCCGCAGCAACTTTGACCGAACAAGTCAAGGATGCGTTACGTCAGATTCATGGGGGCTTTGCCTACTTACTATTGACAAACGACCGTTTGATTGCGGCACTCGACCCGAATGGTTTGCGACCGTTGGTAGTTGGACAGCTGCCAACCGGGGGCTACGTGGTTTGTAGTGAAACATGCGCGTTAGATACGATTGGGGCAACTTTCGTGCAGGATGTGCAACCTGGTGAACTCCTGACGATCGACGATAATGGCCTCACCATCGACCATTACACGACCGATACGCAGTTAGCGATTTGCTCGATGGAATTTATTTATTTTGCGCGTCCGGATTCCGATATTCACGGCGTCAACGTGCATTCCGCCCGCAAACGAATGGGTGCTCGCCTGGCAGCAGAACAGCCCGTCGACGCGGACATTGTCGTCGGGGTGCCGAACTCGTCACTATCGGCCGCAACGGGCTACGCGGAAGCGAGTGGTTTGCCTTATGAAATGGGCCTGATCAAGAATCAATATTCAGCGCGGACGTTTATTCAGCCGACCCAAGCGTTGCGTGAACAAGGCGTGCGGATGAAACTCTCGGCGGTTAAAGGGGTCGTCGCGGGCAAACGGGTCGTCTTGATCGACGATTCGATCGTTCGTGGCACAACGAGTCGTCGCATCGTTAAATTATTGAAAGACGCCGGCGCCAAGTCAGTCCACTTACGGATTGCGTCGCCACCATTACGCTACCCTTGTTTTTATGGCATCGATATTCAGTCGACTAACGAACTGATTGCGGCTCAACAGACGATTGATCAAATGTGTACGACGTTTGGCGCGGATTCCCTGGGCTTTCTAAGTGAACAGGGTGTGATCGATGCCGTGGGGTTGGACACGACTGAACCATACGGTGGGCTGTGCATGGCCTACTTCAATGGCGATTATCCAACGGCACTGTATGATTACCAAGCCGAATATGATGCGGAGATTGCGCAATTACAAGCCAATCATGAAGGGGTGATCAAGTGAGTGATGCGTATAAGCGCGCTGGTGTGGATATTAACGCGGGCTATGAAGTCTTAAAGACGGTCAAGCAAATGAGTGGGAATGCACAATTGGGGGCTTTTGGGGGCTTATTCCCGTTAGATGCGAAGACAACTGGCAATGAACCAGTGCTGGTTGCGGGCACGGATGGCGTTGGGACCAAGTTACTAGTGGCGATTGCTGCTAATCAGCATACGACGATCGGTATTGACTTGGTGGCAATGTGCGTAAACGATATTTTGGCACAGGGCGCCACGCCGCAGTTCTTCTTGGACTATTTAGGTCTGGGACATACCGACCAGGCGCGCGTCAAAGCAATTCTTTCAGGCGTTGTCACGGGGTGTCAGCAGGCACATACCGCATTAATTGGGGGCGAAACTGCTGAGATGCCGGATATGTATGGCGAACAACACTACGACTTAGCGGGGTTTGCTGTTGGTGTCGCGAATCGGGCAGACTTGTTGTCACCGACGAATGTCACTGCTGGCGACGTGTTGATTGGGTTACCATCCAACGGTTTGCATTCCAATGGTTTCAGCCTGGTCCGTGACATCTTATTCAAACAGCATGACTATCAACTAACGACGGTCTTTGAAGAATTGGGACATGATTTGCAGACTGAACTACTACGGCCAACCACGATTTATGTCGATGCTGTTCAACCGTTATTGCAGCAAAAGCTCATCGCAAGTATCGCGCACATCACGGGTGGTGGCTTGATTGAAAACGTGGCGCGGGCGTTACCAGCAGGTTTGAGTGCCCACTTGAAACCAGAGACATGGCCGGTTCCACCAATCATGCCGTTACTGGCGAAATTAGGTGATTTGACGACATCAGATCTGCGGTCGACCTTTAATTTGGGCCTCGGGATGGTACTCATCGTTCATCCCGAGCAGGTGAATACCGTGACGGCGAATTTGACGGCTAACCACCAAGCCTACTATCAGGTTGGAACGGTTCAAGCAGGGGATACTCCGGTCGTTTTCGAGGAGGCTAAGCATGCGTAAACAGATTGCCGTCTTTGCTTCTGGCAACGGCACGAATTTCGTCGCCCTGCATCAAGCGATTGCTGCGCGACAACTACCGGCAACGATTGCGTTACTCGTTTGTGACCAACCGCAGGCACCGGTGATTGCCAAGGCGCGTGCGTTGCAAGTGCCAGTCCTCATCGTTGATTTTCATGACTATGCGAATAAGGCTGCAGCTGAGGAAATCATCCTCACGGCACTGCAAGCGCGCCAAATCGACGCGGTTTTACTGGCCGGTTACATGCGGATTATCGGCTCGACCCTATTGACCGCGTATCCGCATAAAATTATTAATCTTCACCCAGCGTTACTGCCTAAATTTCCTGGTCGTCATGGCATTGAAGACGCCTTTGCAGCCGGTGTCAGTGAGACTGGTGTGACGATTCATTATATTGATGCGAACATCGATACCGGTCAAATCATCGCACAACGGACAGTTCCCGTTAAAAGTGATGATACGTTAGCGACTTTGGCAACTAGAATCCATGATTGTGAGCACCAATTTTATCCAGACGTTCTACAGACACTCATTAATGAAGGAGCAATTTAAAATGACAAAACGTGCGTTGTTAAGTGTTTCTGATAAGCAAGGATTAACTGATTTTGCGAAGGGGCTGGTCGCCTTAGACTATGACCTCATTTCGACCGGTGGGACTAAAAAAGCGCTTGAAGCTGCTGGTATCCCGGTTACTGGCATCGAAGCAGTTACCGGCTTTCCAGAAATGCTTGACGGTCGAGTTAAGACGCTCCATCCCAAGGTTCACGCCGGCTTGCTAGCGCGCCGCGATGTGCCCGCTCACATGGCCCAACTCGCTGAAGCAGGGATTGAACCGATCGACATGGTCGTTGTTAATCTATATCCATTTAAGGCAACGATTCAACGGCCAGATGTGACTCAAGCCGAAGCTATCGAGCAGATTGATATCGGCGGTCCGTCCATGTTACGTTCAGCTGCTAAAAACTTTGCGGCAGTACTACCGATCGTTGATCCACGGGATTATGACCAAATTTTGGCAGCACTGCAAGCAGATGAAGTGACGCCAGAATTACGGCAGCGACTAGCGGCAAAAGTCTTCCAGCACACTGCGGCGTATGATGCTTTAATTGCGCAATATTTGACGACTGAAGAATTTCCAGAGAAACTGACGTTGACTTATGATAAAAAGCAGGCGCTACGGTATGGTGAAAACAGTCATCAACAAGCGGCCTTTTATGAAAATGCATTGCCAACCAACTTCTCGATTACTGGCGCGCAACAACTTCATGGTAAGGAGTTATCCTACAACAATATTAAGGATGCTGATGCCGCGTTGCGGATGGTCAGCGAGTATCAACAGCCAGCCGTCGTCGCGATGAAACACATGAATCCATGCGGTGTTGGTCTCGGGACGACCATTGAAGAAGCGTGGGACAAAGCTTATGAAGCCGACTCCATCTCGATTTTCGGTGGCATTATTGCTTTAAACCGTCCCGTGGACTTAGCAACTGCTGAAAAAATGCACGCGCTCTTCTTAGAAATCATCATCGCACCAAGCTTCGATGACGATGCCTTTGCGGTCTTGGCGAAGAAGAAAAATCTGCGGTTAATGATGGTCGATTTTGACCAAGCCCACACCGCTGATAGGTTCGAAACGATTTCAGTCGGTGGCGGCTTACTCCGTCAAGAAGTGGATGCTGCTTTTGAAACACTAGCTGATTTTACTGTCGTGACCAAGACCCAACCAACCGAAGCGCAACTGCAAGCGTTGGCGTTTGGCCAACAAGTGGTCAAGCACGTGAAGAGTAATGCGGTCGTGGTGACAACTGCGGACCGGACGCTCGGGATTGGATCCGGTCAAATGAACCGGATCGATTCGACTAAGATTGCGATTGAAAAAGCGATGTCTAAAGCTGGCTATGAAAATGCCATTTTAGCCTCGGACGCCTTCTTCCCGATGGATGACTGCGTGGAATATGCAGCCCAACACGGTATCCGGGCCATCGTTCAACCTGGTGGTAGTATTCGGGATAAAGATTCAGTAGCAATGGCAGACCGGTATGGCATCGCGATGGTCACAACTGGTGTGCGGCACTTCCGGCATTAATGAAAGGGGTGGCAAGGATGGCGAAAGTATTAGTTGTTGGCGGTGGTGGTCGTGAACACGCGATTGCTAAGGCGATGTTAGCAAGTCCACAAGTGGGTACGGTCTATTGTGCGCCCGGTAATCCCGGCATGGTCGCGGATGGGATTCAAACGCTTGCGATTGATGAACTCGATTTCGCCGGATTGGCCGATTTTGCCCGCGCCAATCTAGTGGCAGTGACGTTTGTTGGTCCAGAAGTGCCCTTGGCAGCCGGTATCGTGGATTATTTTCAGGCAGCCGGGCTAGCCATTTTTGGCCCGAATCAAGCCGCGGCCCAACTAGAAAGTTCGAAAGTTTTTGCCAAAGGCTTCATGCAACGGCACCAAATTCCGACAGCCGCTTATCAGCAATTCCACGAGCTCGCGCCAGCATTGGCCTACAGCCAGCAACAATCATTACCTCAAGTTATCAAGGTCGATGGTCTGGCGGCTGGCAAGGGTGTAACGGTAGCGACGAGTTACGAGCAAGCTGCGACTGCACTCACTAACGCTTTTGAAAACAGTTCGACGGTGTTGATTGAAGATTACGTCGATGGGTTTGAATTCTCACAGATGGTCTTGGTCGGCGGGGACCGTTATGTCTTATTACCGACGGCGCAAGACCATAAACGACTACAGGACCATGACCGCGGCCCCAATACGGGCGGCATGGGCGCTTATTCGCCAGTGCCCCAAATTACGCCGGCCATTATCCAGCAGACGGTTACCACGATCGTCGAACCGACGATTGCTGGTTTGAAGGCAGACGGGTTGAGTTTTGAAGGCGTGATTTACGTCGGTGGCATTTTGACGGCTGACGGTGTTCAAGTGATTGAATATAATCTGCGGCTCGGTGACCCGGAGACTCAAATCCTCTTACCACAATTACAAAGCGATTTCTATCAAGTCATCGTTGATTTGCTTCAGCATCGGCAACCACATGCTGAATGGCAAACGGTATCCAGTTACCTTGGTGTCGTGTTGGCGGCACCAGGTTATCCTGGAAAAGCCCAAGCCGGTGTGCCAGTCCCCACTTTAGCCGGGGCGGATTACGCGAGTGTCGCCGGTACGCCTGACCAACTAGTGAGTGCGGGTGGCCGGGTCATGATGGTGACGGCCAGTGCCGCTAGTCTGGCAGGCGCACAAAAGGCTGTTTATCGACAAATTGATCAACTGGCTGTCGGTGACCTGATTTATCGCCATGATATTGGGGCTAAGGGGATTGCGGCAACCACTGATTAGTGCTTGACAATCACGGCGTTCCATTCTATGCTTAACCCATTACTTAAATTCGACAGTAAATTAAGGGTTGGGTGCGTCATGCCAATCTTGAAATCATCCTTTTTTAAGCAGAATTAAAAGGGATGATTTGTTATTTTTGAACGATCGACAACCAGTTTTGGAGGCTAGGCTTGCATGGAAATTGGAACCTTGATGGCAATGGTAAAGCGACACGTCCGGCAACGGCAAGCGACAGTCAGAAGGCGGGGACAGTTGCGCCGTCACATCACCATGTCCACGATCAGTGCAGCTGGATTTACTAAGATTGAGGATGCCATTTTTATTGAGCAACTGAAAAAGCCGAATAATAACGCTAGAATTTGCCCTAATAATTGGTGGCATCTCAACTTTTTCTGGGAATTACAAGGGATCAGTCGAACGTCGGCCGCCCAGGTGCCCGCGTTGTCTTTGAATGGCAAAATCAGTGGCATCAATCATCCAGCCGTCGCACATTTTGAATTCATGCGTGAGCAAGTGAGTGATGGCGACGCCGATAAACAAATTTTGCCAGCACCAGCCCTATGTTTGGCTGAGCTCAAACGTCCGGATAATGCGGTGGCCGTTAGTCGCGTCTATCAATCAGATACCGAGCTCGTTCATGACTTAGCCAGCGCGTACCATCAAATTATGACTGACTTATATCACGCCGGTGCCCGTCGGATTCAGCTGAACAACGGGCACCAGTCTTCGGATAAAATTACCGAACTCAGTGCGCAAGTCAGTCGTGAAGCTGTTCAGAATTTACCGGCCGATTTATGTGTGAACTGGCACGTGGCCCAGGGGCACTATTATTCGGCGTAAGCGCTGGTAATGGGGTGCTTGAGCCGATTGGGAGTGAGACTGGTATTCAACGGTTGGTGAGTTGATCATAACTGCAGAATAATGATAATAGTGCGCGCGACTGAGGTATTTGCTTTTGGTCGCGCGCACGTTTTGATTATCACTGATTCTGGTTTGTCGTGTGAAGCCGATTGTTGGATAGGCACTGGCAGCCCCAGTGATTGACTGTGTTTTGGTGAACTTTTATAATCAGTAGGGAATTTAAAAACGATGAAGACGAGAGTAGAGGATTAGTACAGATGAAAATTGTTTTAACTGGCTCATTAGGTCGGATCAATCAAACTTTGGTGCCCAAGTTGGCACATGCTGGGCATGACGTGACGGTCATCAGTCATAATGCTAGCCGTAGCGGACTGATTAAGGTCTTTCGGGCGACCCCCGCAATCGGGAGTATTACGGACGAGGCCTTTTTAACGCAAACGTTTAAGGGCGCGGACGTGGTTTACTTGATGTTGACCGGCATCATGGCGAGTGAGGATATTTATGCCGCTGCGACCCAGCAAGCCGAAACTTACGCGGCGGCGATCAAGGCGGCTGGTGTTAAACGAGTCGTCAACTTGAGTAGTGTGGGGGCCGACTTGGGTCCTGAAGTCGGGTCGCTTTATATGTATCACTTAATTGAACAAACGCTGACAACTGCTTTGCCGGATGTGGACATCACGTTCATTCGCCCGACTGCGATGTATTACAATTTATTGAACAGCGTGCCAACCGTTCGCAAGAGTCATCGTATTTATACCAACGCCAGCCTAGAGGTCAAAAACGTTTGGGTGGCACCCGTCGATGTGACGACCGTTTTGATTCAAGCGCTGACAAAACCGACGACGGGGCAGACGATGACCTACGTGGCCAGCGATGAGCAGACTTACTTAGAAGTGGCGTCAGCACTTTCTAAGACGCTCAAAATGCCAGATTTGCGGGTCTCACAAGTACCAGATGAAGTGATGCAGGATCATCTGATTACGGCTGGTGCACCCGCAGCCTTTGCACGAGAATATGTCAAAACGGTGGCCTACCAACGCGATCACGATTTTTATGCGGATTACCGCGCCCATCAACCGCGTTTAGGTGAGGTCAAGATGGCGGATTTTGCGCAGGTGTTTGCTGAAGATTATCGGAATCGACAGGTCATTAAGTAACCATCGGGCTCAGAAGTTAACTGTGGTTGTCGTTTGGACAAGGACGATCTGACTTCATTTAGCTTGTCGCCAGTAAAATAATCGAAAAGCTGAGTGGTGAAATCGAAGACGATTTTCACCACTCAGCTTTTTAATTGACCATCATATTGATGATGATGACGCGCTCAACCTAGGCTACAAAGGCAAAATAGAGGATGAAGACGACCATCATCGTCCACATCAGCGCGTTAACCTCACGCCAACGACCTTTGACCGTCATCGTGATTGGATAGAAGATAAAACCGACTGCTAATCCTTCTGAAATACTGTAGGTCAACAGCATCATAATCATTGTGAAAAAGGCGGGGACGGCAATTTCAAACTTGGTCCAGTCGATGTATTGGACATTTGAAAGCATCAAAATACCAACGATAATTAGCGCAGACGCAGTAACGGCGGAAGTGATCACCGTTAAGACGGGTGAGAAGAAGGCCGCAATCGCGAAGAGAACAGCGACGAAGACTGACGACAAGCCGGTCCGAGCACCAACGGCCACGCCAGAAGTCGATTCTACGTAAGCGGTCGTTGGGGAAGTCCCAAAGATTGAGCCCAGCGTTGTTGCTAAGGCGCCACTAAATAGGGCTTTACCAACACCTTTGACTTCACCAGATTCTTTATCGACCATGCCGGCTTCAGTTGCGACACCGACGAGGGTACCCGACGTATCGAAGAGGCCAATAATGAAGAAGGTCAGTATGACGATAATCATTTGAAACGAGTTAATGTCACCGATATGTGTGATAGCCTGGCCAAATAATGGTTGCACGCTTGGAACGCCACTGACGATTCCAGATGGCAGTGGGATAATCCCAAAAATCATCCCAACCGCGGCAGTAATAAACATACCCCAGAAAATACCACCGGTCACATTAGCGGTCACTAGCATGATGCCCACGATGATCCCAAAAATAGCGAGTAAGACGGTGGGATTGTGCAAGTTACCTAGTGCAACGGCGTTTGACTTGTCCGCTACAATGATGCCAGAAGTCTGGAGCCCAGAAAAGGCAATGAATAATCCAATCCCGGCCGAAACGGCATACTTTAGTGCGCTTGGAATTAAATTAATTAATTTATCGCGCAACTTTGAGAGGGTTAATAGGATAAATAAAATCCCAGCAACGAAGACACCGGCCAGCGCCGTTTGCCACGGAATATGCCATTCTTGGACGACTGTGTATGTGAAGAAGGCGTTTAACCCCATCCCAGGTGCGAGGGCAACGGGGAAGTTGGCGACTAGTCCCATTAACAGACAGCCACCGATCGCCGCCAGAACAGTCGCTGTAAAGACTGCAGTTTTATCCATCCCTGCGCTACCCAATAGTTCGGGATTTACAGCTAAAATGTAGGACATTGCTAGAAAGGTGGTTAGACCACCAATCAACTCACGTCTGACAGAAGTGCGGTTTTCCCGCAGATGAAATATATGTTCTAGAATAATGACCCACTCCTAAAATTAATAAAAAACTAACAATTCAACAATTGTCTAGTATAACATACTGCTTTTTCAGGGAACAGGGGGAGTTGATTTAGTCGTGGGTGGTCCAACACCAGCGTGAGTAGATTAGCAAACGAACATTTGGCTAATCGTACTGAAATCATCGACATGACTCAGGTCGCCTGGTTAGTATGCCGCCACCTTCAAGCGCACGCAAAAACGCCGTAAGAATCGGGAAATCCTTACGGCGTTGATTTTATTTATAATGTTTATTCTTTTTGAACATGGTCGTCTTAGTTATGTTAACGCTGAGTGACCGACAATTAGGAGTGTTGTTCGGCTTCGTTCAGGCCGACCGATTCGTCGTCGACTTTATTTTCAGCGGCGTGCCGATTAAAGAGCAAGTTCAAACCAACTGCGGCTAAACTACCGACGACCACACCGTTACTTAACATGATCTGTAGCGCGTTTGGTAAGAATTGGAAGATGTTGGTTTCAACCGTGACACCTAAACCAAGGCCAATCGAAACGGCAGCGACCAACAAGTTGTTGTTATTGCGAAAATCAACTTGGGCTAACATCCGAATCCCTTGAATCCCAACGATCCCGAACATGACGACCATTGCACCACCCAGAACGGGGTCGGGGATGATGGTTGCAAGTGCCCCAATTTTCGGCAACAGTCCTAGGATGACTAAGAATGCTGCTGAGAAGTAGATTGGGTTACGCGTTTTGACCCCAGATAATTGCACGACACCAACGTTTTCGGAGAATGTTGAATAGGGGAAGGTGTTGAAGAGCCCACCGAGGATCACGGCGATACCTTCTGCCCGGTAACCTCGTTTTAAATCTTCACCTTCGATTTTACGGCCAGTAATGTCACCTAGTGCGAAGAAAACACCGGTCGATTCGACCATGGTCGTTAATGAGACCAGAATCATCGTCAAAATTGAGGACCATTCAAAGTGCGGTGCGCCAAAGTAGAAGAGCGTTGGGAGATGGAACCAACTGGCTTCAGCGACTGGTTTGAGGGAGACCATTCCCATGGCACCCGCAATCAGCGTGCCGGCGAGAATCCCAATTAAGATCGAGACGGATTTCATGAACCCCCGGGCAAAGACGCTAATCAGTAAAATAATCGCAATCGTCAAAAAGCCAATACCCAGTGCCTGCAAATTACCAAAGTTTTTGGCGGATGCATCGCCACCACCGAGGTTTTCAAAGGCGACCGGAATCAATGTGAATCCGATGATCGTAATCAGCGAACCAGTAACGACCGGTGGAAACAGGTTTTTAATCTTAGAGAATAGTCCGGCAATCAGAAAAATAAAAATACCGGCCCCAATAATCGAACCATACATCGTCCCCAGTCCGTAAGTCTTCCCAATTTGAATCAATGGGTTGACGGCTTGAACCGCACAGCCTAAAACAACTGGCAATCCAATCCCAGTAAGGGGCGTTCGCTTGAGTTGCAGGAAGGTGGCAATCCCACACATGAAAATGTCGATTGAGACTAAGTAAGTCAATTGTTCTTGGCTAAAATGTAACGCTGCCCCAATCAATAGTGGGACCAGCACGTCACCTGAATACATGGCTAATAAGTGCTGAAATCCTAAAACCGCCGCCTTAATATTGGTAATCTTAGGTGATACGGATACTTCCTTCAAATCAATCTTCCTCTCTCGATTAAGCTGATTTGCCTATAAAAAAAGTCACCCCGGCAAACGGGATGACCTCGTTTGCTTATAGTCCAACCTTTACGGGGTTGGGTAGAAACTCGTCAACCATATTATGACATTATATAGGCAATTACCACTTATTTGAATGAAGCCCATTCTAGCACAGATGAAAACCGAATACAAATGTACCCGAATATATTAATGTTCGTGAAAACGTCATTTTCAATAAATTTAAAAATGTAAACGTTCACTTTTATGACTGTTGATTATGCCAGAGGAGTACGGCCATCTCAAGGGTTTGGGTCTGTTCTGGATCGTCTAAGTTCAGCGTCAACATTTTTTCAATTTTTTTGAGTCGATAGATAACTGTGTTACGGTGAATATCCAAATGCCCGGCAACTTCCGCAATATTTTGATGATAGTAGAAGTAGCCATATAACGTGTTCAATAAATTTAATTGTTCGTTGGCACTAACGCCGCCGACTAGGCCACCTAAGACGCGTTCCACGAATGAGCGGGCTTCGTTTTGCGGAATCAACGAGATCAATTCCTTCACGTATTTAGGCCGATAAATCGTGACAGCGTGCGGACTATTTTTACTGAGGGCGAGAGCCTCGGCTGCTTCGTTGTAAATCGTGGCCAGTTCGGTCAGTGGGAGCGTTGAATAGCTGTAGCCTGCAATCAAGCGACTTTGTTTGTCGAGCTTCGGCTGAATGAACTCGACCAGCGCCGTTAAAAAGTGTTGGGCGTTTTGTTCATCGTTGATTAATAAGACAAGTTGCTGCTTTAATGAAAAAACGATGACGGAAGCTTGGTATTCTTTAATAAACCACAGCGTTAACTGCTGCACCTGTTCCAACAAATGGTTGCTCAGTAAGGGTTGGTGGTTAGTGGTGACGAGAATAGCCGCACAGTGGAATTTAGTTTGTGGGTCGATCTGCTGAGCTTTCAGGGTCTTGTTGATCAGGTCGTTGGAGATACCGCCGTCCATCACGTTTAAGTAGAAGCCACTTAAGTTACGAAAGGCGGATTCATTTAACATGTCAACGCGACTATTGACGAAGCTCAGCGTATTAAGCGCCACTTGGGTCAGCATTTGGTCCGTCGAGTTGGCGGGGTCTAAGTCTAAGATGCCGACAAAGGCCTTATTTTCTTTATAAGCCGAAAAGAGTGGCATAATGGTCAAATCATTAGTTTGATAGGGGATTGTGACCCGCGTGTTCAAGTTGAAATAATCAATATCGGTCTGATTGCGTAAGAAGTCCGTCAAGGTACTGCGCGTCATTGGCAAATCCTGAGACGCACTGACGACCCGGAAATGGCTGTCCATCAAAAAGATGGGGTGGTGAATCAACTCACGACACTTGTTTAAGACCGTTGTATCGGTTGGGTCTTTGAGCAATAAGTCAGCTAGCGTCTGGTTGGCAGTTACGATGCGACTCAGTTCATCTGTTTGTGATTTTAAAATGATACTGAGCATTTTACGCATGGTTTCAGAGATCAGTTCATCGCCGGGTGTGATGATGATGGGAACCGCCAATTCATCCGCTAATTCAATCACGGCCTTGGGTAGATGGTCGACGTAGCGGTGATCCTTGAATCCGAGTCCTGCACAATTAGCATCATGCATCGCTTGAATCAATGTTGACGGGGCCGTCGCTGATTGTGTAAACGGGTAGCCGTTGGTAATCAAAAACTGGCCGCTCGTCAAATAGTTGGCGATATCTGGTGACTCAATCATTCCGATATTACTAATTTCACGTTTGAGACCGCGTTCACCCGCAATGACCCGCATCGCATGCATGGATGGTGTTTGTAAAAGTGTTTGTAAACGCATAAAAAGTCCCCCTAAAATTAGTTATCTTTAACAAGTAGTATACCGATAATTTGGCAGTTTGACTATAATTAAATGAAAATAAGATTAAAAATAAATTAATCAGTCGATTAGTGATAGGGGTCATGCATTCTGCGAGAGGTTAATTTGCGTTGAGGATGATTGAAACGTCAAGTTCAAAGGCAGCCAGCTGAGGACCGCTGGAAACAAAGCGAGCTAATTAGTTTCCTGTTCGTCAGCCGATGCGCGCCCTAGTCCGACTTCCGGGGCTGGCTGACAACGCTGGAACAGGGCGGACATCGATTTGAACTCACGCAGAAAATCACTGCGCAATTTCAAATACGAGTCTTCTTCTAGCCCGGGAAATTCACCCGGACAAGAAGAATTTCGCCCTTGAGCATTGTCAGCCAGCCCCTACAGTCGGGAAGCCGCTCGAATGGCGGATGAACGGCCACCTATTTAGGTACAATTGATCGTTGAATATTAGGTGGTTGGTCATTTAAGCAAACTTTTGAATCTATATTGATGAAGTTTTATGATGCTTATTTACTGGTAAGGTCGTCTGAAGATCACTACTTAATTCAGATTTACGATGAAATGATAAAATAGCCATTTGTGGTGAATCTAAGGCTTTAGCAACAATGTTGAGGAGAGAAAGTCCTGTCAATGTTTAGTGATGCCGACTAAAAATACGGGTAGGCAACTTGGATATTACCGAAAACAAGTCTGACCGTTGAATATCAAAATAATTGTCTATCAAAAACCAACGAGCAGTTCATCAAAAGTTGGGTCCAGGAATGTCTGCCTTTCGAATACCTGGAAGCCGGCGTAGGACGAGCTTATCACGGCATGTTTACGTTAATTCGTCTTGTTTCCAGCGTTCCTCAGCTGGTTGGTTTTGAACTTCTACAACACGCATCATCGCGGCCTTTTCACATAGACTTAATGAAAGTAGCCCAAATTGATTGGATAATTAACCGAACTTCATGGATTGCCCCTTGACAGTGGTAGTGGAGTTCGTTACACTTATTTCAATCAAACAAGCACCTTTAACTTAGTCCTGTGAGGCTAACAAGGGGAACGGTCATGTTAGGGTCTCCCACGCTTTTCGCAGGAAAACGGGGTGACCCTTTTTTCATCCCGTACCAAGGTGAAATTACAGAAATGGAGCTGACAAACTAATGGCACGAGAAGTCGTTGATGCAATGACCATGCGCCGTGCGCTGACGCGGATCACTTATGAAATTATTGAGCAGAACAAGGGTGTTGGTAACCTGGTATTCATCGGGATCAAGACTCGTGGGATTTTCTTGGCCCAACGGTTAGCCCAACGATTAAAACAGTTGGAAGGCGTTGACGTGCCAGTTGGTTCGTTAGATATTACGTTATATCGTGATGATCACCATGCCGTTGACGTGGCCGGACAAGCCAAGCTGAACGGTGCGGATATTCCGGTCGATATCAATGGCAAACACGTCATTTTAGTTGACGATGTGTTGTTTACAGGTCGGACAGTGCGGGCGGCGCTCGATGCGTTGATGGACCATGGACGTCCCGCTAAGATTTCTTTAGCCGTGTTAGTTGACCGTGGACATCGTGAATTACCGATTCGGCCTGACTTTATTGGTAAGAACATTCCAACCGCATTAGATGAACAGGTCAGTGTGGCCCTCGAAGAACACGATGGTCATGATGGAATTAGTATTGAAAAATTAGAAGAATGATTTAATTGAATATAACCATTTAATTGTTTCCAGAGAGGAACGAAACGGTTCGGTCATGCGTGACCACTTAATCGGAGTCTAGCCTCTTTGCAAACATTTTTGCGGAAGCTAGACTTTTTTTGCACACAAAGGAGACGGCAAAGCCATGAAAACGAGTCAAAACTTAGTCAGTGTCGAACAATTTAGTAATGAAGATGTGATGGCCTACCTGAAGTTGGCTCAGGCCTTTAAGAACGGGAAAACGATTGAATTAGCACGACCAACATTTGCCATGAATTTATTTTTTGAAAACAGTACTCGGACCCATACTAGCTTTGAAATGGCGGAACGACGCTTGGGCATTCAAGTGATTCCGTTTGACCCCAAGACCAGTTCGGTGACGAAGGGTGAAAGTCTACTTGATACGCTTAAAACGATTCAGGCGATTGGCGTAAATTTGGCCGTGATTCGGCACCCACGCGACCGCTACTATCAACCATTGCTTGACGCGGGACTCAGCTTGAGTTTGATCAACGCCGGTGATGGCAGCGGCCAACATCCGTCACAATCGCTGTTGGACATGCTGACGATTTTTGAAGAATTTGGCCATTTCGACGGCTTAAAGATTGCCATCGTCGGTGATTTAGCCCACTCACGGGTCGCACGTTCGAACATGGAATTGTTAACGCAGCTGGGCGCCAAAGTTTACTTCGGTGGGCCGCGTGAATGGTACGGCGCAGATTTTGCCCAATACGGGGAATATCAGGAGATGGATCAGCTGGTCACGGAGATGGACGTCATGATGTTACTGCGGGTGCAACATGAACGACTGACTCAGGAAAATAACCAGGCGTTTGACGCCTCCGCCTACCATCAGGCGTACGGGTTAACTAATGAACGGGCAGCGCGGATGCCGCAACACGCGATCATTATGCATCCGGCCCCCGTCAATCGCGGCGTCGAATTAGCGAGCGATTTAGTCGAAGCACCACAATCACGGATTTTCCAGCAGATGACCAATGGCGTCTATATTCGAATGGCGATGATTGCGACGGTGCTCGCGCATCAAGGCTTATTGTCAGCGACTCAAGTGGAGGCTTAACTCATGACGACATTAATTAAAAATGCGCAGATTTGGCAAGAGGATCGATTACAGACGAACGATATTTTGATTGCAGATGGCCGAATCAAAGCCATTGGACAACAGCTGCACGACCAATTTGGACCAGCCGACCACGTGATTTGTGCCGACCAACATTTCGTCAGTCCTGGGCTAGTGGACGTTCACGTGCATTTACGCGACCCTGGTCAAACTGAAAAAGAAACGATTGCGACGGGCACTTTAGCGGCGGCCCACGGCGGTTTCACAACGGTGGGGGCCATGCCGAATGTTGACCCCGTTCCAGATACGCCAGAACGAGTGGCAACCATGGTCCAACGTAATCAACAAGAAGCCCACGTTCACGTCGCTCAGTACGCTAGCATTACGACGGGACGGACGAGTGAACAGCTCGTTGATTTTGCGGGCGTCAAGGCAGCCGGCGCCTTTGCGGTCAGCAATGACGGTTCTGGCGTTCAAACGGCGGGGACGATGTTTGCCGCTATGCAAGGCGCTGCGCAAGCGGGATTGCCCTTAGCAGCACACGTTGAAGATGACTCGCTGTATCAACATGGCGTGATGAACGCTGGCCCAGTCGCGGAGCGTTTAGGCTTACCGGGCATCAACAACGTTTCGGAAGCCGCACAAGTCGCACGTGACGTGATGTTGGCAGAAGCTAGTGGCGTTCACTATCATGTGTGCCACGTTTCGACGGCCGAGAGTTTGCGGGTCATCCGGGCGGCCAAGCAAGCCGGCATCAATGTGACTTGCGAAGTTTCGCCGCATCACTTACTACTCAGCGATACTGACATTACGATGGATAATCCAATGCTGAAAATGAACCCACCGCTGCGGTCACCTCAGGATCGTGCCGCCTTAGTCGCGGGACTGCTGGATGGCACCATCGACATCATTGCGACCGACCATGCGCCGCATACGGACGCTGAAAAGACCGGGAGTATGAAAACGGCCGCGTTTGGGATTACGGGAATCGAAACGGCCTTTGCGACCATGTACACGGCTTTTGTGAAGACTCGGCTCCTCACACTCGGTCGGTTGATCGAGCTGATGAGCACGCGACCAGCTGAATTGTTTGGTTTGAAGGATGCTGGCAAGCTCGTCGTTGGCGCACCGGCGGACCTGACAATCATTGATTTGGACCACGAATACAAAATTGACGCGACCAGCATGTTATCGAAGGGGCACAACTCACCGTTTATCGGATGGCCAGTCTATGGCAACGTCTTAATGACATTAGTCGACGGTCAGATGGCCTATGGAAAGGAACAACAAGCATGAAACGATATCTAGTACTTGAAGATGGCACGATTTACCCCGGAACGGGTTTCGGTGCGACCACCGCAACAGTCGGTGAATTGGTCTTTAACACTGGGATGAGCGGTTATCAAGAATCGATTACCGACCAGTCTTACAATGGCGAAATTTTGATGTTTACTTACCCATTGATCGGTAATTACGGCATCAATCGCGATGATCATGAATCCATCAAACCAACGTGTAAAGGAGTCGTCGTTCACGAAGTTGCCCGCCGCGCTAGCAATTGGCGTAACGAACTTTCATTAGACGACTACCTGAAGCAAAATGATATTCCTGGCATCATGGATATTGATACGCGGGCGGTGACGAAGCATATTCGCACGAAGGGGGCCATGAAAGCGACCATCGTGGATAATGTCCTACCAGATACCGTTGAACGGCTCAAGGTCACGGAGCTCAATCGGGCGGTCGTCGCTCAGAGTTCCACCACCAATGCTTATCCGAACCCAGCGACGGGTCCCAACGTGGTCGTTGTGGACTTTGGTTTGAAACATTCGATTTTACGCGAACTGGCCAAACGTCAATGTAACTTGACAGTGTTGCCATACAACACGACCGCTAGCGAAATCATGGCTTTGAATCCGGATGGCGTGATGTTGACGAATGGCCCTGGTGACCCGAAAGACGTGCCGGAAGCCCTCGTGATGATTCGTGAAGTTGAGAAGCACGTGCCACTCTTCGGAATTTGTCTCGGCCACCAACTCTTTGCACTCGCGAATGGCGCCGATACGTTTAAGATGAAGTTTGGTCACCGCGGTTTTAACCATCCTGTTCGCGAGATTGCGACGGGCCGGATCGACTTTACCTCGCAAAATCACGGGTATGCCGTCGACCGCGAGTCTTTAGCGAAAACGGACTTGATGATCACCCATGAAGAAATTAATGATGGCACCGTCGAAGGCCTCCGTCATCGGGATTACGCCGCGTTTTCCGTGCAATATCATCCCGACGCTGCGCCTGGTCCACACGATGCTGACCACATTTTTGATGAATTTATTGATTTGATGGCCGCTAATCAAGCAGCCCGGAAAGGAAGCCAATTCAATGCCTAAACGGACGGATATTCATAAAATCATGGTGATTGGTTCAGGGCCAATCATTATTGGACAAGCTGCGGAATTCGATTACTCCGGGACTCAAGCTTGTCTGGCGCTCAAGGAACTGGATTATGAAGTGGTGCTCGTCAACTCTAATCCGGCGACCATCATGACCGATAAAGAAATCGCGGACCAAGTGTACTTGGAACCCATCACGTTGGAATTTGTGTCACAGATTTTGCGCAAAGAACGCCCGGACGCCATTTTGCCAACACTTGGTGGTCAACAAGGGTTGAACATGGCGATGGAATTATCGCAATCCGGCATTTTGGATGAACTGAAAATCGAATTGCTGGGGACGAAGTTGAGTGCGATCGATCAAGCCGAGGACCGGGAGCAATTCAAAGATTTGATGGCTGAATTACACGAACCCGTACCCGCTTCAGGCATCGCCCGGACAATTGACGAAGCCTTAGCGTTTGCGGACGAATCCGGTTATCCTGTCATTGTCCGGCCAGCCTTTACCATGGGTGGGACTGGTGGTGGAATCGCTGAAAATCCGCAACAGTTACACGACATTGCCGAGAACGGCCTAGCCTTATCACCAGTCACCCAAGTGCTAATCGAACAAAGCATTGCCGGTTATAAAGAAATCGAATTTGAAGTGATGCGTGACGCCGCCGATAACGCGATGGTCGTCTGCAACATGGAAAACTTTGACCCCGTCGGCATTCATACGGGGGATTCAATCGTGTACGCGCCGGTGCAAACCTTAGCCGACCGCGAAGTTCAGATGTTACGGGATGCGGCCTTAAAGATTATCCGGGCACTAAAAATCGAAGGTGGCTGTAATGTTCAGCTGGCTTTGGATCCGGAAAGTTATCAATATTATATTATTGAAGTTAATCCACGGGTCAGCCGCTCGTCAGCGCTCGCTTCAAAGGCGACCGGTTATCCGATTGCCAAGATGGCCGCTAAAATTGCGGTGGGACTGCATTTGGATGAAATCAAGAATCCGGTTACCGGGACGACCTATGCTGAGTTTGAACCGGCGTTGGATTACGTCGTCTGCAAAATTCCGCGCTGGCCATTTGATAAGTTCACGCATGCTGACCGACGTTTAGGGACTCAGATGAAGGCGACCGGTGAAGTCATGGCAATCGGCCGTAACATTGAAGAAGCCACTTTGAAGGCGGTTCGTTCACTTGAAATCGGCGTGCATCACGTCACGGAGCCAGCACTGGCAACGGTCGATGACGATGTCTTGAGTGACAAGTTGATTCATGCTCAAGATGACCGGTTATTCTATCTCACCGAAGCGATTCGGCGCGGTTATCCGATTGAAGAACTGGCGGAGCTGACGAAAATCAACGTCTTCTTCTTAGACAAATTGTTACACATCATCGAAATCGAACGGGAACTCCAAGCGCATGTTGATGACTTAGACGTTTTGACGGTTGCGAAGCGTAACGGCTTTGCGGACCAAACTGTCGCTGATTACTGGCACGAAACCATCGACCAGGTTCGTCAATTCCGACTAGACCATGATTTAGCCCCCGTTTACAAGATGGTCGATACCTGTGCGGGTGAATTTGCTTCAGAGACGCCGTACTACTATGGCACATACGAAACGGAAAATGAAAGCGTCGTGACGACTAAGCCATCCGTCCTCGTGCTCGGTTCGGGTCCGATTCGGATCGGTCAAGGGGTCGAATTCGATTATGCCACGGTCCATTCCGTTAAAGCGATTCAAAAGGCCGGCTATGAAGCAATCATCATGAACAGTAACCCTGAGACAGTTTCCACTGATTTCTCGGTATCTGACAAGTTGTACTTCGAACCGTTAACGATTGAAGACGTCTTAAACGTTGTCGAATTGGAAAAACCAGTCGGGGTCATCGTTCAGTTTGGTGGTCAAACGGCCATTAATCTGGCGCAACCATTGGCAGACCATGGCATCAAGATTCTGGGGACGAGTGTGGCGGATGTCAACCGGGCTGAAGACCGTGATGAGTTTGATAAGGTCATCAAGGCCTTGGAAATCCCACAACCAGCTGGTGATACCGCTAGTGATGAAGCGACTGCCTTGGCGATTGCTGACAAATTAGGCTATCCAGTCTTAGTGCGGCCAAGCTATGTGCTCGGTGGTCGGGCGATGGAGATCGTCAAGAAGCGGGCGGACTTAGATTATTACATGCATAATGCCGTTAAAGTCTCACATGACCATCCCGTTTTAGTGGATAGCTACTTGGTCGGTAAAGAATGTGAAGTTGATGCGATTTGTGACGGTGAGACCGTTTTGATTCCAGGTATCATGGAACATATCGAACGCGCTGGGGTCCATTCCGGTGATTCGATGGCCGTTTATCCGCCACAGTCACTGTCAGCAGCGGTTCAAGCCCAAATTGTGGATTATACTGAAAAACTAGCGATTGCGCTCAACTGTGTCGGCATGATGAACATCCAATTTGTCATTCATGAAGAACAAGTTTACGTGATTGAAGTTAATCCACGGGCAAGTCGGACCGTACCATTCTTAAGTAAGGTCACCAACATTCCGATGGCTCAAGTGGCCACCCGTGCGATTCTCGGTCAATCCTTAATGGACCAAGGCTATCAAACTGGGTTAGTCACACCTGGTAAGTTGGTCCACGTTAAGGCGCCGGTCTTCTCATTCTCCAAGTTGAACCGTGTCGACAGTTTACTCGGCCCAGAAATGAAGTCAACGGGTGAAGTCATGGGCAGTGATGTCACGATGGCCAAAGCCCTCTACAAAGCGTTTGAGGCGGCCAAACTGCACGTTCCAAGTCACGGCAACGTCTTATTCACGGTTCGTGATGATGACAAACCCGAAACAGTGGCACTTGCCCGGCGTTTCCACGCGCTCGGCTATCAATTGTTGGCGACGCATGGGACCGCCAGCGCATTGACTGAACAAGGATTACCGGTCACCGTAGTCGATAAAATCGATAGCGGCGAGCACGATTTATTGCATCGGATGGAAGCCGGCGAAGTGCAAGTCGTCATCAATACGGTCTCAGATGAAGAACAGGCAGAAAATGATGGGACGCTGATTCGGAATACGTCAATCATGCATGGTATTCCGCTATTCACGGCACTAGATACGGTGGCTGCCATCCTACAAGTGCGCGAATCACAATCATTTGTGACCCAAGCGTTATAACATCATTGGGCATTAGGACGCGTGTGATAGTTAGTGTTGCGTTCGATATGAAATCGCATGATCCATTTATATAGGAGGAAAATTTGATGGGACGATTAACAGTAGATTTAGCCGGGGTGACCCTGAAGAACCCAGTCATGCCAGCAAGTGGGACGGCCGCTTACGGTCAAACGATGGCCCAACAATTAGATTTGGCCGCGCTGGGTGGTCTGGTCATCAAATCCACGACCGCGGCACCCAAAGCTGGTAATCCGCGGCCAACGACGGCACCGACCACGGCCGGTTGGTTGAATGCGATCGGGTTAAAAAATCCTGGTATCGATAACGTACTCGCAGAGAAACTCCCGTGGCTTGCCAGCCACTATCCTGAGTTACCAATCATTGGGAGTGTTGCTGGTGCAAGCTTCGATGAATACGTTACTGTTGCCCAGAAGATGGCCTCAGCTGAAAATGTTAAATTACTTGAAATCAATATTTCATGTCCCAACGTTGAACACGGCGGCTTGGCGTTTGGAACCGACCCAGACACGGTCACGGCCTTAACGAAGGCCATCGTCGATGTCGTTGATAAGCCAGTCTTCATGAAGCTGACGCCAAATGTGACCGACATTGTCCCAATTGCCAAAGCTGCCGAGGCGGGCGGTGCGGCCGGCTTGACGATGATTAATACGCTGACTGGGATGGGCATTGATCTGAAGACCCGCCGACCAATCTTGGCACACGGTACCGGTGGCTTGTCGGGTAAGGCGATTCATCCATTAGCTGTGCGGATGATTCACGAGGTTCGCCAACAGACGACCTTGCCAATTATCGGCGTTGGTGGCGTCTTCACGCCAGAAGATGTCCTTGAATTCTACCTGGCTGGTGCAAATGCGGTTCAAGTTGGCGCGGCGACATACGGTCAGCCAACCGCTTGTACCGACATTATCGCTGGCTTACCTGCAGCGATGGATAAGTATGGCATCACGAGTCTACAAGCGCTGATCAAGGAGGTGCAGGGATGAGTCGACCAGTGATTATCGCCCTGGACTTTCCCACGGCTACTAAAGCGTTGGCGTTTTTAGACCAATTTCCAGCAAACTTGCATGTGACGGTCAAAATCGGGATGGAGCTGTTCTACGCGGCGGGTCCGGAGATCGTAAAGGCTGTGCAACAACGTGGTCACGCGGTATTTCTTGACTTGAAGCTCCATGATATTCCTAATACGGTGGAATCGGCAATGCGGGTACTCGGTCAATTAGGGGTGACCTATACGACCGTGCACGCCGCGGGTGGTCACGTGATGTTAGCGGCTGCCAAACGGGGCTTGGTAGCTGGTGCGACGGCCGCGGGTTTACCAGCCCCTAAATTACTAGCGATTACACAGTTGACCTCGACGAATCAGGACATCCTTAATCAGGACCAACAAATTGCTGGGACGGTGCGTGCAAGCGTCGTGCACTACGCTCAGCTCGCACAACAGAGCGGTTGCGATGGCGTCATTTGCTCAGCGCAAGAGGTGCAGGCGATTCATGAGGCGGTTGGCACTGATTTTCTGGGGATTACGCCCGGAATTCGGCCAGCCCAGGCCCAAGCGGATGATCAGCAACGGGTGATGACCCCCGCGGCGGCCGCTAAAGCTGGAAGCAACGGCCTAGTTATTGGCCGCCCGATTACTCAAGCAACTGATCCGGTCAAAGCCTATCAAGACATTATGTCAGAATGGAGTAACTAATATGAGTGAAATTGCAGCAACCATCGCGACCGATTTATTAGCCATCCAAGCCGTCACGTTACGGCCGAATGCACCGTTTACTTGGGCGAGTGGGATCAAAAGCCCAATTTATACGGATAATCGGTTAACGATTTCATATCCAGAAGTTCGGCAGCACATTGCAAACGGCATTGCGGCCATCATCAAGCGTGACTATCCAGAGACAGAGGTCATCGCAGGTGTTGCCACGGCTGGAATTCCGCACGCGGCGTGGGTCGCAGCTGAACTGCACTTACCACTGATTTACGTGCGGTCCAAGCCTAAGGACCATGGGGCTGGACGCCAAATCGAAGGTGTCTTGAAGCCTGGTGAAAAAGTGGTCATGTTAGACGATTTGATTTCAACTGGTGGCAGTGTCTTACAAGCGGCTGAGGCAGTCCAAGCAGCCGGTGGCCTGATTCAAGCAGTCGGCTCAATCTTTAGCTACGGTTTAGATGCCGCGACGCGTAACTTTGCCGCTGCCAAACTACCGCTGTTCAGTCTGTCAAATTATTCAGAACTAATCAAAGTTGCCCGCGACGCGGATTACATCAATGATGACGAGTTAGCTTCACTCCACGCTTGGCGTCAAGATCCCGAACATTGGAATGCACAAGCGTAAGTTGGTCGACTGATCTTAATACTGATTAACCATTTAAGTGTGCCACCAGGTGGCCTGCTTAAATGGTTTTTTAGACCACCAGACCGGGGCTGAGGGAAAATGCTGTCATTGATTGGGTGGTAAAGTTTAAAATAGATTGAATGACGGATGACTGGCAGTAAGTTGCATCCAAATTACTCAGTCTGGTCACCCCAGGTCAACGTATAACGCACGTTGTGTTCGTTGTTATTTCGCATGAATCATGATTAAAATGTGCTATTTTTTAGGTTCAAGTGCAGCCAGCTTAAGCCCGCTGGGAACAGTGCGAGTTAGCGTAAACTTGCAGTGGAAGGCGCGTCTTATACCGGCTTCCAGGCATTTCTGACAACGCTGGAACGTGGTGGACACAGATTTAAGCCGACAAACCACGTCTTAAATACTGGCCTTTCACTAACCAATCACAAAACGCTTGCTAAGTGAAATTTCACCACTGAGCATTGTCAGAAATGCCTTCCAGCCTGGATCCTATTCGAAAGGCAGACATGTGCGGACTCAACTTTTGATGAGCTGGTCGTTGAGTCTTAACAAACGGTTATCTTGAAAGTCAACTGTAAGACTGGTCTCCGATAATTTTTCAGCCATCTCGCTCATGTTTAATTCTGCAACCCACCAGCAATACTGAACGATTTCAGAGTTCTTATTGGCTGTTGATTTGGTAGGGTTTTGAATACCAAATAGCTAATAATTCTCTCGTTT
This sequence comes from Lactiplantibacillus sp. 7.2.4, assembly GCF_018991185.1. Classification (NCBI taxonomy): domain Bacteria; kingdom Bacillati; phylum Bacillota; class Bacilli; order Lactobacillales; family Lactobacillaceae; genus Lactiplantibacillus; species Lactiplantibacillus sp. 7.2.4. Next base: position 40,016 of record NZ_JAGYGS010000002.1, on the reverse strand, counting down.
AACTGTATGACTCACTTGTCGGAAAAGTATTGAATAATTGTCAGACAATTTTCTCAGTATTTAAACACCGAAACGATTCTCGATGCAATACTATTTTTATTTGAAGGACCAGTCACCAAACATCCAGTGATCAATTGCACCCAGATAGGTGGCTGTTCATCCGCCATTCGAACGGCTTCCCGACTGGAGGGGCTGGCGGACAATGCTCAAGGGCGAAATTCTTCTTGTCCGGGTGGGGTTCCCGGGCTAGAAGAAGACTCGTATTTGAAATTGCGCAGTGGGTTTCTGCGTGAGTTCAAATCGATGTCCGCCCTGTTCCAGCGTTGTCAGCCAGCCCCGGAGGTCGGAGTAGGACGAACCCTCGGCTGACGAACAGGAATCCACCAACTGGCACATTTTAATCATAATTCATGACAATTCAACTCGCACAAGACGTGTTAAAACATAAGTGAGAATAGAGGAAATAGCATATGTTAGCAATTTTAATTGGGTTAGCCATTGGTGTCGGCTTGCCGATGCAGACGAGTATTAATTCACGACTGCGCAGCTCAGTTGGGTCGCCATTCATGGCCTCACTGATTTCTTTTGCAGTCGGGACCGTGTTTTTGGGCGTGATTACCTTAATTGATGTCCATACGTTGGGATTTTCACCAGCGTTATTCACGAGTCAGCCCCTGTGGATCTGGTTTGGGGGACTATTTGGAATTATTTATTTGACGGGTAATATTTTACTTTTCCCGAAGTTAGGCAGTGTCCAAACGGTGATTATGCCGGTGCTTGGCCAAATTGTAGCGGGACTCTTAATCGATAATTTTGGCTGGTTTGATTCAGCTACCCGTGCATTGACGCCTATTCGGGTGCTGGGTGCGCTGCTCGTCTTAGTCGGGGTCATCATTACTGTGGCGGTCAAAGGGTGGCTCGATAATCGCCATAACCGCATTGCTGAGTCCGCGGAACAACAATTAGCAACTCAGCAGACAGCGCTCTGGTTGTGGCGGCTCTTAGGCGTCTTTGCTGGGATGTTAAGTGCGGCCCAAACTGCAGTCAACGGGCATCTCGGTAAAGTGTTAGGGTCGACCGTCCACGCGGCGTTTATCTCGTTTTTGGTCGGAACTATCGGACTGATTATCATCGTTGCAATCTTGCATCCTGGCTTAAAATTACAGACACCGGCCGGTCAATCGAATCCGTGGTGGATGTGGATTGGTGGCATGATTGGCTCGTTATACGTGCTGGGAAACGTCTACTTGGCACCAGCGGTTGGAACCGGATTAGCGGTCGTTATCGTGTTAGTTGGTCTGATGGCTGGAAGTTTGTTGATCGACCAATTTGGCTGGTTTGCTTCCAAACGTAACCCGGTTACTGGCGCGCAACTCTTAGGATTACTAGTGATGATTTTGGGCGTGGCGCTGATTCGATTGTTCTAAAGCTACCGTCTCGATATCCATTGGGCCGCGTACGTCTAATAGGGCGTTTATTAAAATTAAAATGGTGCTCATTCTCCAGTCAGAATGAGCGCCAATTTTTATTTTCAGCGTCTTAAAAAATCGATGCGTGAAAGCTTTTTTTCGGTGCAAAACTATGCGATAATAAGATTACTTCAATGAGAACGTTTGTTCAGGTTTAGAGGGGGAATTCAAGGTGAGTTTACAATTCGTGTTGGGGCCGGCCAAGCTGGATCACCGGTCGAAGATGGTTGAACAGTTAGTCGCGAAGTTACGTGCCCAACCCAATGATCAGTATTTCTACTTAGTACCCAATCATATTAAATTCGATACAGAAGTGGACGTGTTGAACCGGCTTGCAGAAGCCGATGGCCAAACTGGTTTGTACGCGCAAAGCCAAGTCCAGGTCTTTTCATTCACGCGTTTGGCGTGGTATTTAATGAAAAACGAGGCGGCTTATCAAGTTCCTCGGCTTTCGGCGGCGGGCATCAATATGTTACTGCATCGCATTTTGCAGCAACACGCCGATGAGCTGCGGTTATTTGGTGGTGAAATCTCACAAACTGGATTTGTGACGCAACTGGCCAGTGAAATTAATGAACTGCAATTAGCCAACTTGCAGCCTGAAGATGTAGCCCAACTGGCTGCCAATGCCCAGGCTGGCGACTTACAAGCGAAAATGCACGACCTCGCAATCGTTTATGCTGATTTTGTCACAGCGACTGCGGATAAATACTTAAAACCAGCCGATGTTTTGGTTCAACTGAATGCTTACCTACGTCATCAGGACTTACATGGCACGCACGTTTACGTTGAACTGGCGGGCTTTGCACAATTACCCGCTCAGGAACAGGGAATCATCACAATCATGCTGGAGCAGGGCGCGGACGTGACTATTAGTTTGGTGTTGGGCCACAAAGTCGTTGACCAGGCGCCGGATAATGGCACGCTCTTTTATCAATCAGGTCGACTCTATTATCGACTCTATCAGTATGCCCGAATTCGCCAAATTCCGGTTGGACAGGACATTCAAGCGACTGAGCAACGAGTGACAGCCGGATTGGCGGCCTTAGACGACTTTTGGCGTGGAACCCCTCAGGCCGCAACTGGCCAAGAAGCACCTAATCCCAACGTCCATCTCTTCAGAACAGATAGTCGGCAAACTGAACTGGCACAAGTTGGTCGTATGATTCGTGATATGGTCGCTCAGAAACATGTGAATCCGGCCGATGATTATCATTACCGTGATTTCTTGATTATGACGCGGCATCTAAACTCATATAAGACGATGCTTGCACCGACTTTTCATCAACTCGAAATTCCATACTTCGTTGACTTAGAACGATCCATGGCTGATCACCCATTGGTCGAATTGGTCAATGCGTTATTTGACATGGATGAACAGCAGTATCAATACCGCGATGTGATGCGGGTCCTCAAGACCGAATTACTGATTCCACAAATCGACGGGCAACCGATGGACCGTGAAGCCTATCGTCAAGCGGTCGATTTAACTGAAAACTTCATTTTGAAGAGTGGGTATCATGGTCAACAGTGGTTACAAGCCGAAGATTGGCAGTATTTCCAACTTACGGAAGGCGATATTGGGATTGAAACCGACCAAAACATCGAAATTTCGCGGCAAATCAATTTAATTCATCACTTTGTGGCGACGATTTTCCCACCTTTCTTCAAAAAAATGCAGCAAGCGCCCGATGGCAAGACAGCCGTCACCGTACTTGTTAATTTTTTGACGGCTCACGGTGTCACACAACAGCTTCTAGCGTGGCGTGACCAGGCTTTGGACCGCCAAGATGTTCAGGCCGCAGCAGAGCCAGAACAGACGTGGCAGACGTTTTGTGACATGCTTGATGAATATGTGACGATTTTGGGGTCTGAACCGTTTGAAATTACGGACTTCTTAGCCCTGTTGCAAGCCGGGTTTGAGGGTGCTAGCTACTCACAGATTCCGTCGACCTTGGACCAAGTCTTAATTTCTGAAAGTGGAATCGTTCAAAGCCAGGATCACCGAGTCGTCTTCATGATTGGTGCGACTGATTTAGTCATGCCCGACCGCATTATGAGTAACAACTTATTGAGCGATGTCGATAAAGATAATTTGCAACCAAGCCTAGCTACTTTAGATGGTGACCACTATCTGAATGATTCAGCCGTCGTTCAATTGGGCGATGAAAGTTGCTTGAATTACCTGGCTTTTTTGAGTGCGCGTCAGCACTTGTTCTTTAGTGCACCGTTTAAAGACGATCAGGAAACAGATCTAAATTGGTCGACCTATGTTCGGCGGATTCAACAACAGTTTAATCTCAAGGAACACTCGTATCTGGGAACGCCTGACCCGACTACTCCCGACGTTAAGCCGTTTGTCGGCACCAAACGTCGGACGCTCAGCCATGTGATCCAAGTCTATCGGGATGTGCTGACGACCAATACTGACCGCAATCGCGTTGGTGAACCATTACGACCAGCGCCAGTCTGGGTCTGGCTGCGTCAACAACTGACCCGGGATCCACAATTTGGGTCGTTAGCGCGGCAATTGATGGCGGGACTCAGTTATCGTAACCAACCCGTCACTTTGACGGCCGCAAGTGTTGAGGCGCTCTATGGTCATCAAATTTATACCTCCATTTCCAAACTAGAAGAATTTTATCGCAACCAGTATGCCTACTTCTTAAAGTACGGGTTGAAATTGCGCGAACGGGACGTCTTCGAACTATCCGCGGCTAGTACTGGTGAGTTCTTCCACGCGGTATTGGATGGCTTGATTAAGGCGCTTCGGACGGATCAGATTCCGTTGGCCCAGGCCAGTGATCAGCAGTTGGGTCACTATTTGGAAACGGTGACTCGCGAGATTCTCGACCAACCCCAATTTACGATTTTAACGAGTTCTAATCGCATGGCGTATCTCCAACGGCAGTTGATCAGCACGGTGCGCCAAATTGCGTTTGCCATTCGTAACCAGAGTAAGTTGTCGGCGGCCGAACCGCGTCAAACCGAAGTGCTCTTCGGAAATGTTGGTAAGGAGCACGGCTTAAAAGCCTTAGATTTCCAAATTGATGCGACTCACAGTGTCCACGTCCGGGGGAAAATCGACCGGTTAGATCAGATTCAAGTGGCCAATCAAAGCTATCTGGGAATCGTGGATTACAAATCATCCACGCACAAGTTTGATTTCCAAGAAGCATACTATGGCTTAGCGATGCAAATGTTAACGTACTTGGATGCGGTCTTGCATAATGAATCTGAATTAGTCGGTTCTGACCAGGAAGCTGTTAAATTGGCGGGTGCGCTCTACATGCATATTCAGAACCCGACCTTGAAACCTAAAGAAATTCAAGGGGGATTTGAAGCTGCACTTTTGAAGAAAAACAAGTACAAGGGGATCTTATTGGACGATCCGCAACTGTTGGAACATTTGGATAGTGAGGTTCAGGAACAATCGGGAACCTCGAAAGTGTATCCATTTTCGCGACGAAAGGACGGCTCCTACAGTGGCGGTCGGGCGGCATCACTGGTCACTAACGAGCAATTGGAACGGCTACTAGCCCATAATAGTCAGCTGATTGTCGCCGCAGCTGAAGCCATTTTCGCGGGGCAAGTGCAACTGAACCCAATCCGGCTCAACGATAAGACAACGGCCTTACAATATTCGCCATACCTGGCTATCATGCAGTTTGATGCGATGTTGGCGGAAAATGCTTATCGCGATTTACCACCGCTGTCCGCAAAACAAGTACTTGATTTATTGAAAGACGAGAAAGGTGGCAGTTTATCATGAGTGGCGCAACCCAGTACACCGCAAGCCAACAAGCGGTGATCAAGCAACAAGGCAATAATTTACTTGTCTCAGCCTCAGCTGGTTCGGGTAAGACGACGGTTTTAATCGAGCGTATTATGCGTAAAATTTTAGCCGGAACTAATATCGACCAATTGCTAGTGGTCACGTTCACGAATTTGGCTGCTAAGCATATGAAACAAAAGTTGGAATCGCAAATCAACAAGCGGATTTCGACGTTGATGGCTGAAAATTCTAGTGAAACAACGGCGTCACCAGTAATCCGGCAATTACGGCAACAGTTGAATTTGCTAGGGGTTGCCAATATTAGCACGCTGGATGCGTTCTGTTTACGCATCATTCAACGCTACTATTACGTGATTGATTTAGATCCCGTGTTCCGATTGTTAACGGATAACACGGAAGGACTCTTGATTCGAGACCAGGTCTGGGATGCAGTCCGTGAACAGTTGTATAAAAAAGACGGGGCAAAGTTTGATTTATTGACCGCGAACTTTTCAAACGACCGCAGTGATGATGGGCTTAGTCGATTGATTTTTCGACTATTTGACTTTGCACAGTCGACGCCAAAACCGCAAAAATGGTTAGACGGTCTGACGAAGCCCTATCAGATTGACGATGGCCCGTTGACGAGTAGCACATTTTATCAGCAACAACTATTACCACTACTGGAAGATAATGTTGATGACATGTTACAAAAATTAACGCAAGCGCAGAAAATCGTCACTGACTTTGACTTAGAACCGAAGTCGTTGGATGTCTTGCAAAGCGTGGCAACCACATTAACGACCTTGCGCGACCAATTGGCGACGGCGAGTTGGAACGAGTTGCGAGCGCAAATCAACGAATTCAAAGTTGGTCGACTTAAAAAGACCTATAAAGATGACCCGGACAAGACAGCCCATGCCAAAGCAATGGGCATGCTAATCGATGGAATTAAGAAGCAGATGGCAACGCTCAGTGAACGGTACTTCGCTGCTGAAGAGCAACAAGTTTTAGATATCATGGTCGGTGCCAAAGCCATTGTGAAAGAACTGGTGAAGGCGACGAGTCAGTTCGGGACGGCATTTGTTGCTGAAAAACGACGTCGGCACGTCTTGGATTTCTCTGACTTGGAACATCTGACCTTACAGATTCTCACGAGTGATAATGAGAGCGGTCAAGCCGCTTTAAATCAATTACGAGCTCAGTTTGATGAAGTCATGGTTGACGAATATCAAGATATTAATAGTTTGCAAGAATCTATTTTGCAACTGTTGTCGCGTGATGAACCAGGCAATATGTTCATGGTGGGCGACGTCAAACAGTCAATTTACCAATTCCGCTTGGCGGATCCGCTTCTGTTCTTACACAAATATCATGATTTTGCCGATAATCCAGCCCATGGCGATCGTATCGTGCTAGCCGAAAACTTCCGGTCAGTGGCCAATGTTGACCATTTGACCAACCTCATTTTTAGTCAGTTGATGGATGCACCGGTCGGACAAATCGACTACGACGAGGATGCTTACCTGAAATACGGGCCGAAAGATTATCCGACCGATATGCCGCAGACGACGAATCTGCTGTTGTACCAGACTGAAACGGATGCCCCTGCGGAACTAACTCAAGAAGACGAGACTAACTTTTCAATCGATGATCCTTCCGTGGGCAGTATCACGATGGTTGCACAAAAAATTCTGGCGTTGAAGGCACAGGATAAGCCAATTTATGACCGGGGTGAGGGGACTTATCGACCGTTTCGTTATAGTGACGTCGCCTTACTAGTTCCAACCCGTAATCATAATTTGACAATTATTGATGTCTTCAAGCGCTACCACATCCCAGTCGTCGTTAACGATGTGCAGAACTATTTTCAAACGACTGAGATTCGCATCATGATGTCGTTACTCAGTATTATTGACAATCCATATCAAGATATTCCGTTGGTCGCCGTGTTGCGGTCACCAATCGTCGGTCTTGATGAAAATCAGCTCGTTTATTTGCGGATTCAAAATAAAACGAGTGACTATTTCCAAGCCGTTCAGGACTTTTATCACCAGTACCCGAGCGGCCCCGCGACTGAATATGGGGATCAAGTCTTTGCTAAAATCGAAACGTTTTTGAAGCAACTCGGTGATTTTCGGGACTTGGCTCGCCGCAACCAAATCGTGACGCTGATTTGGCAGATTTATGAGCAAACTGGTTTCTTGGATTATGTGGGCGGCATGCCAGCTGGTAAACAGCGACAAGCTAATTTACACGCATTATATGAACGGGCGTACAGCTATGAACAGGGGAGTTTCAAGGGCCTGTTCCAATTCGTTCGTTTTATTCGCCGGATGCAAGAAAAGGATCAGGATTTAGCGTCAGCGGTGGCAGAGACGGATGCCGAAGCTGTTAGTGTCATGACGATTCATGGGAGTAAAGGGTTGGAATATCCCGTTATTTTTGTCATGGATATGGACAAGCAATTCAACCAGACCGACACACGGTCCAGTGCGTTATTGGACCGACAAGCCGGAATCGGGATCACTTATCTAGATCCTGAGACACGAGTCAAATACCCGACGTTGCCGCAAATTGTGACGAAGCAAGTTGTGAGCCAAAAGATGCGTGCCGAAGAAATGCGTAAATTATACGTGGCCATCACGCGGGCGCAACAACAGCTCTATTTGGTGGGAACCATCAAGGATATTGATACTGCAACCGAAAAATGGCGACAGGCGTTTACTAGTGACGGCCGCGTGCTCAGTGCACAAGCCCGCGTTGCCACCACCAATCAACTCGACTGGGTGGGGATGACCCTGATTCGTCACCCTGCGATGCGCGACTATTGGGGCGACGAGTGGCCGAGCTATGAATTGACAGGAGATCCCACCAAGTTTGCCATCGAATTGGGTGATGCGACCACGATTGCGGCTGATGATACGACCACAACGGCCGATGAACAATTAGATGCCGTTCAGTTAGTCGAGCAACAAGTCAGCATTGATGTCGATCATGCAACGCGCGAGCAACTCGCTGCGCTGCTGAATTTCCATTATCCACATCAGGCATCAACGACGACCACGGCCTATCAGTCGGTATCGGAAGTCAAACGAATCTTCGAAGATCCTGACACGCCGTTGATGAACGCAAATCCAACGGTCAGTCGGCAACGCGTTCGGCCGACCTCGCGCTATGTGACGGGCTCACTAGACTTACCGCAATTCCTACAGACCACACAGGCGCCAACCAGTGCGGAAGTTGGGAGTGCGACCCACTTGGTCATGGAACAATTAGACGTGACGAACCCCGTCGACGAAGCAGCCGTTCAGGCAACGATTGACGATTTGGTGGCGAAACGAGTACTGACAAGTCCCGTCGCTGACCGAATCGCCGTTGAGACGGTGGTCGCATTCTATCAGAGCGACCTCGGTGAACAGATCCTCGCACATCCTGATAAGGTCCACCGTGAAGTGCCATTTTCGTTGCTGATTCCGGCACGTCAAATTTTCGATGTTGATGATCAAGAGGATAGCAAGGTCTTGATTCATGGGATTATTGACGGCTATTTGGAGACTAACGACGGCTTGATTTTGTTTGATTATAAGACGGACCATGTCAAACAACCGGCTGACCTCAAACAACGCTATGCGGGTCAGGTCAAGTTGTATGCCGAAGCGCTGAATTCAATGTATCGTGACACAAAAGTCATTCAACGCTATTTGTATTCGTTGCCACAGCATGTTTTTGTCCCGGTAGATTAGTCCGCAAATCAAGGCAGGTCAATGCAAATTGGTTGACTGCTTTAGTAGTTATTTAGGACGCTACCAATGAACGGCGGTTGCTTTTGAGTCTGAATCGCGCTTGCTGGTTGGATGGTAATTAGCGACCGTGAACTAAAATTTAAAGCTAAAATGAAAATTCGTAAGCTTCAAAAAAGCTGGTGGACATCCGAGATTTCCTGAATGTCCACCAGCTTTAGTTTAGGAATCAGCTGAAAATTAAGAAATTTATTTTTGGAATCCAGGGTGCGGTCGCTATGGTAACAGAATCTGATAAGCATTCCGCGCCTCATCTGGTTGATGATCAATGTAAATCACGCCGCGGTAGTCAAAGCCAGCTTTGGTGATAACGTGTTGCATCCGCTTGTTTGACAGGTGGGTGTCGATGCGGATTTGGCGAAATCCGAGTTGATAGCTGATGGTCATTAAATTACTGAAATAAAAATCGGCTAAATGCTGGCCATGGTAGCCATTTGCGATGGCGATGCGATGAATTGAAGTGTAACGATGATGAGTCGTTTCTTTCCAGGAGCCATCGCTGATCTGAGCATAGTTGGGGTCCGGTGTGGTCAGTAGCGTCGCAGTTCCGGCAATTTGGCCGTCGACGATCAAGACCCATGCGAGTTTGGCATCAATATCCGCTTGAAGGTCCACTGATTGGGGATAGCCATCTTGCCACTGAGGAATCTGGTCAGCGGCTAGGGCCGCTTTGGCTTGTTCAATAATCGCCATCATGGCTGATAAATCTGCACTGGTGGCTTGACGAATGTATTTTGACATAAGAATCACTACTCTCGTTTAGATGCACACATTATAAGCCAATTCATTAACCTGGACAAATCAGGAACACAATAATTCTTTTTTGACGGGGTAAGTTTTATAATAGAACTTATATAATGAACTGATGTCAGTGAATTGATAATGATGATAGGAGTGACTCGATGAAAGTCTTTGTAATTGGTGCCCATGGTCAGATTGGTAAAAAAATCGTCTCAAAATTGGTGGCTCAAGGCGATCAAGTCTACGCCGGTATTCGACAACCTGAACAGGCGGAAGCCTTTGAAGATGCGGGTGCTGAACCCGTCCAGTTCAATTTGATGGCTCAGCCTGAAGACTTAGCCTTGGCTTTCAAAGGGATGGACGCCATCGTCTTTTCGGCTGGTTCTGGTGGTCAGACTGGTTACGATATGACGCTGATGATTGATTTGGACGGTGCCGTCAAGTCGATGGAAGCGGCCGAAATTGCCGGCGTTAAACGTTACGTCATTATTAGCGCCGAGTTTACCCCAGACCGCAGTCGGTGGCCACGTGCATTACAACCTTACTATGTCGCAAAGTATTATGCCGACGAATGGTTGAAGACGCGCACTCAGCTGGACTATACGATCCTGCAACCAGGAACGTTGTTGAACGACGCTGGAACTGGTCAAGTAACGGTCAATCCGGAAGTGGGCGGCGAAATTACTCGTGATGACGTTGCGACCTTCACCGTGCAAGCCTTGCGGACACCCGCAACGATTGGTCAAACGATTGCATTAATCAACGGAACGACGCCAATTGAAACCGCAGTGCAACAAGCCGCTAAGTAATATCATGATAACTAAGAAAACTCACGGTCATGCGACGATGGATTTTGTCGGATAATCGTGAGTTTTTGATTCTCGCAACGTCACCTCAAAACTAAACCGACCAGTCCACCGATTGAAAGGCCGCAATCAAGTTAGAGCGAAGCGCGGCCTGGGTCGGACTGAATTGCATTTCGCGGCGATATGCGACCCCGACATTAAACGTTGGTACCTCGCTATCAGCTAAGGTGATGCGGGTCAAGCCTATCGGTAGTGCGACGGAATTACTGAGTAGGGCGATTCCCATGTGGTTACGAATCATATTCAAAATACTACCGATTTCGTTAGATTCGAAGACCACGTTAGGTCGAATATGATGCTGCCGACATAATTGGCGAAATGCTTGGCGGTGGACAAAATTGTCCTTCAAGGCGACAAATTGCCGTTCTCGTAAGTCTTTAAAGTGCACAGTTGCCGCTTGAACCAAAGGGTCGTCCGTCGCGACAATAATACTAAACGCTTGCGTATCAAAGGTCGTCAGTTGAATCGCTGGGACATCGAAAACATTGAGATAGGCTAAGACGGCCAGGTCTAATTGTCCGTTTTGGAGGCTTTTCAAGGCTGCTAGCGATCCTTGACTGACGGGCTGAATTTGGTTGAAAAGCGTGGTCGGAAGTTGACTGGCGACGCGCGGAAAATAATTAATTTCGATAATCGGCGGCATCCCAATCACCAGCTGGTCGGTGGTGGTATGGGCGACTTCTTGACGCATGAGTTGGGTCTCAGCCAGTATTTTTTTGGCATGCTGTTGAACTTGCTGCCCCGTCGTGGTGAGTTGTACCGGCAAGTGCGGATTGGCGCGAATCAGTAACTGAGTGCCTAATTCACGTTCTAGTCGTTGAATTGCCGCAGTAATTGTCGGCTGACTAACGTGAAAACGGGTGGCGACTTGTGAAAAACTTTTGAGCTCAGTGAGCGCGAGATAATATTGCAATTCTTTAATATTCATTGATAATCCTTTATATAACAATATTTTGATAACTAGTATTATGAATGGCTATTATAACATGTTTATTTGACTATGCTAAACGTTGTGACTATGGTAGGACTATTAAGAGAGAAGGGAACGTTGCAAAATGTTCGCGTATGGCACATTGATTATTATTTTAATTGTTGTTGGCATCGTTGCCGGAATCGTTAGTACTGCCGCTGGCTTGGCGTCGCTGGTCTCATACCCGGTGCTGTTGGCTTTGGGCCTGCCACCGGTAACGGCCAATGTGACTAATACGGTTGGCTTAGTTTTTACGAGTTTTGGCGCCGTACCAGCGTCGCGGCGTGAATTACGTGGGCACGGCCGCGAGCTCAAAGTTTTATTACCACTGACGTTGATTGGCAGTATCGTCGGCGCCATTTTGTTATTTGTGATTCCCGCCGCGACTTTTGCCAAAGTGGTGCCGTTTTTCATTTTAGTCGCCGCCGTGTTGGTCTTGATTCCACGGCATATTCATGTTAAGCAGCCGGGAGCAGTCGTCGTTACGCCCAAATGGGTCACGGCATTGGCCTGGCTCGGGATTTTCCTAGTGGGGACGTACACCGGTTACTTCGGTGCGGCTGGTGGTGTTCTGATGTTGTCGATTTTATCGTTTATTAGTGATACGCCATTTGCGGTGTATAATGCGCAGAAAAATCTGGCGTTGGGACTTGCTAACATCGTGTCGGCCGTTGTTTATGGCTTGCAGACGCCAATTAAGTGGCACTATGTCATACCTTTGGGAATCGGCTTTTTGATTGGTGGTAGTCTTGGACCACACATTGTTCGACATGTGCCTGCTCAGTTGCTCAAAATTGTGATTGACATCGGTGCGCTGGGATTAGCGGCTAGCTTGTTCAAGTCGGCGTATGGACTGTAAAGTAGTCTTGCGGTAAGTGTGGCCGACGCCAATCCATACTTGGACTAGCAATACCTAGAAATACAGGTCGGCAACACAGCGAGCAAACAAAATCGTCGTTGTTAGCATTCCTCTTGAATGTCGACAACGACGATCTTTGTAACAGCGCAAGAATTCAGCCTCCAGATCTGGTACACGTTTCATGCACACTCAGCCACCCACTGCACTTAATGCACAACACAAAAAATCGCGATCATCTTGAGCAACGTCTCAAAATGATCGCGATTTTTGATTGGTCAACCCGACCACCACTAATATTAGTCATGATGGCGTGACCGTGTGCCGAGAAAATAGGCGCCCACGGCTAGCAAAATCAAGAAACCGATGATGCCAAAGGAGCCACCCATCCACATGAATGGCATGCCACCTGTAAAAGCCCAACTACACATATTTGGTCACCACTTTTCAATATTGATTCTAAGCTCAGTATACGCCAGATGCACGTGATAACCAATCGTTTTGCATTAAGCTAGGCAGTTGAGTAGTTGACGTTGCTCACTGGTCGATAGCGGTAGGATTGGCAAGCGCGGTGTGCCTACTCGATGGTGTTGTGCGTTCAGGGCGGCCTTGACCGGTGCTGGTGAGGGCTGATTAAAGAGGACGGTCATTTTTGGAATCAGTCGGCGCTGGATTTGGGCCGCTTCCGCAACTTCGCCTGTCGTTAAATGAGTGCGCATTGCTGCCATTTCGGACCCAAATAGGTGACTGGCGACGGAAACGACCCCTTGTCCGCCGTAGACCAATGCCGTCAAGGTCTGTGCGTCCTCGCCGGTGTACACGAGAAAGTCGCGGGGCGCGTCTTCGATGATGGCTGCCAATTCCTCGTCAGTGCCGCATTGCTTGACTGCGACAATATTCGGATTTTGCGCTAACGTCAGAATCGTTGAAACGTTCATTTTCACCCCGACACGGCCAGGAATATTGTAGATCATGACTGGGAGTCCGCCCTGTTCCGCAATCGCGGTAAAGTGGGCGAGCATCCCAGCTTGATTCGGTTTGTTGTATGGTGGCACGACGACTAGCGCGGCGTCGATGCCGATAATTTGGCTGACGATATGGGTGAATTTGATGGTCTCAGCGGTATTGTTGCTACCAGTGTTGGCAATAATTGGTACGCGGCCGTGGACAAAACGGGCGGTCCGTGTATATAAGTCGCGTTTTTCGGCAATGCTTAACGTGGGGCCTTCGCCAGTCGTACCGCCGACGACTAGACCCTCAGTCCCGTTTGCCAGCAAATATTCGATGAGTTGTTCAAGTTGCTGATAATCAATGTGGTGCTGTTCATCGAATGGTGTGACCATCGCGGTGATGATGTGGGCGCTTGATAAATTCATGTGATAATTACTCCTGACTAGCGGTTTGGACCCGCCATAATGCAAGTTGATTCATACTTTCACGGAGGACTGATTGGCTGGCGGCGTAGCTGATGCGAAACCAACCTTCGCCACTGGCCCCGAATGCGGAACCGGGAACGACGGCGACATGGGCCTCGTGAGCGAGCCGGGTCGCAAAGTCCCAACTTGAGCCTTCAAAATCAGTTGGCAACTGCACGAAGATGTAGAAGGCGCCGGTCGGATAAATATAATTGAGGCCAATCTCACTGAGTCGCTTGACCATATAATCACGCCGCTCCTGATAAACGGACCGCATTGCCGGGCCATCATCCAAGCCATTGGTCAACGCTTCAATTCCAGCGGCCTGACTAATTGAACTGGTCGAGGTCACGAGGTATTGGTGGGTCTTCTTCATCTCGGCAATCAGGTCGTGCGGGGCTAAAATAAAGCCCAGTCGCCAGCCGGTCATCGCGTGTGATTTTGAGAGCCCGTTGATGGTGATCGTTTTGCTTGGATACAAGGTGGCAAAGGCGGTGTGCGCTTGCTCGTAAGTCAGTTCGCTGTAAATCTCATCACTGATGACATAGATGCCAGCCGCGGCAATCACCTTTTGGAGCGCTTGCAGTTCCGCACGGGTGTAGGTCACGCCAGTTGGGTTAGTTGGGTAATTTAAAATCAACGCTTTGACGTGGTCGAGGACGTGCTCATCCAGTGCCGTTTGCAGCGCGGTCGGTGTTAATTTATAGCCGGTCGTGGTGGTATCGATGGGAACTAACTGTGCGTTGGCCATGGACACGACCGGTTCATAACTCGTATATGCTGGCGTCGGGAGCAGGACCGTATCACCGGGATTCAGAATCGTTAGTAACGCCGTGGCAACCGCTTCTGTTGCACCGACCGTGGCAATGATTTCTTCTGGGTCATAATTTAATTGATATTTTTGATTAAAATAAGTACTGGCCGCGTGCTGCAGGGCGGCGAAACCCATCAATGGTGAGTAGTGGGTCCAATCATCACGAATGGCCTCAATGGCCGCTTTTTTGATGTGTGCGGGTGTCGGTAAGTCGGGCTCGCCAACGGTTAATTTGAGAATGTCAGGAATCGTACTGATGGCTTCGTCAAAGCGGCGGATGCCAGAGACTTGAATTTGCTGGATACGGATATTCGTTTGCATATTGAGACCTTCCTCTCCTGGTGATTACCGTCTATAATAGGGGATAATTGTCATCTGAAAAATAGACAATTTTGACAAAAATGAAAGGACAGTTGTCAAATGCCACTAAATCGCTCTGAACGAACACCAATGTACCTGCAACTTTACCGGCAATTACGTGCTGATTATGATGACACGCGAGCCAATCAGCCACTCTGGTCGATTCGTAAAATGGCCCAAAATCTCGGTGTGTCGAAAACGACCGTCGCGCAAGCCTATGATCAGCTGGTCGCGGAAGGAATCGTCTATAGCGTTCCCGGCAGCGGCTATTATTATCGTGACCAGGCGGATTGGTCACCGGACCAACCAAGTGCGGATCAAATTGTGGCCCCTAAGACACCAGTCCCGGTTAAATACGATTTTCGTTACGGCGTGACCCAACTGTTGTCCCCAAGCTGGAATGCGTGGAAACGGGCGGTGCGCTTAGCCCTTCGACAAACGGAACAGCAGCCGACCGCTATTTATCCGGATGCCCAGGGCTTGCCAGCATTGCGGGCGGCACTGGTGCGGTTTCTTAAAACGACGCGGGGCGTACACGCCACCCCGGAGCAAATTGTGATTACCAATGGCGCCAAAGCGGGACTCGGAATTTTGCTGAGTATTTTACCGCGCGCCACACTCGGTATCGAAAATCCGGGTTACCGGGGATTATCGGACTTAGCTGCCAGCTATGGCCACACGGCGGTGAATATCCCGGTAACTGCCGACGGGCTGGATCTTGCGACGGTCCAACGGCTGGATCCACAAGTCGTCTATACGACTCCTGGGCATCAATTTCCGTTGGGTGTCATCCTGCCGATTGAGCAACGGTTGGCGTTGTTAAAGTGGGCAGGGGCTGACCACCTGATTATTGAGGACGATTATGACAGTGAATATCGTTATCGTGCGCATCCATTGCCGGCGCTCCAGTCATTAGCGGCGGCCAACCAAGTCGCATACCTGGGCACATTTTCGCGCGGCATTGACCCGACGTTGCGGATGGGATACCTGGTCTTACCACCACGGCTGGTCTCGGTCTATCACCAACACTATCAGTATCAGGCAGAAATGGTGGCGGGCTTGTTGCAGCAGGCGATGGTCAATTACTTTGATGATGGCGTCTACTATCGGCATCTGAGTCGTAATCGTAGTACGAATCGGCAAAAATATCGCTGCTTGTGTGATCAGCTCAAACGAAGCAAACAGATTTGGCCCATCATGACGGGGGCAGGGGTTCATTTGGTCGTTCAGATTCCAGGTATCGACCAGGCGACTTTACTCACAGCTTTGGAACAACAGCAAGTGCGCATCTATCCACTCAATTCCAATTGGATGGCCATGCCCTCAGCCGACTATTACTTGTTAGGCTTTGCCGGGCTGACATTAGCGGATTTAAAGGTCGGTGTTCAGCGACTGATGCAAGTCTGTGAACGGCTGAGTGCGACGGGAGCGTAATCCTAGTTTAGCTTAGTCATTGTCTGGGCAGGGGCGATGAGTAGTTGGTTTGGCAATCATGCAAACGAGCGGGTCTGCACCGACTAATGAGCCGCAAGTCAACTGATGCCTATGTTGGACCTTAATCGCTGTTAATCAAGCAAAACGGTGGGGGCTACCTAACAAGCAAATCAAGGCCCGTAGTCGCACATTTCGTACAAAAAAAGGTTGGCATCACTCACGCGAGTCATGCCAACCTTTATTTGTTCAGTAATTTAAATTAATACTTTAGTTCCGGTAAACCCAACGATGACCGTCTTTGTGCAAGAGTTCATCGGCGGCGTCTGGGCCCATTGTCCCAGGCCGGTAGTTAGGAAAGTCCGGTTGATGTTCGTCCCAATACTTCTGAATGACATCGACGAATTTCCACGAATCAGCAACTTCTTGCCAATGGGTGAAGTTCGTGGCGTCACCATTCAAGGCATCATGTAGGAGCCGTTCGTAAGCTTCTGGACTGCCCGCGGTCGCTTCAGCGTCGTGGGAATAGTTCAGCTTGACCGGTGTCGTTGCGAAGCCTTGGCCGACTGCCTTGGCATTCATCCGTAATTCGAACCCTTCCGTTGGTTCAACGTTGATGGTGAGAATATTTGGATCAAGACGGGTTGACGCATCATCATTTTCAAGCACATCTTCGTGGTTGAAAATGTTAACGACTGGTCGCTTGAAGACCACGTCGATCCGCGTGAACTTGTCTGCCAAACGCTTACCAGTCCGAACGTAGAACGGTACGCCTGACCAGCGATAGTTGTCGATCATGATTTTACCGGCAACGAAACTGTCGGTGTTGGAATCTGGTGAAATCTTATCTTCATCACGATAAGCCTTAACGCCGTCATCACCGGCACCATATTGCCCACGAACAAAGTTAGTTGCCACTTCTTCAGGCTTCAATGGCCGTAAGCTCCGCAGTGCCTTGACTTTTTCGACATCGATGTCTTTTTCAGTGAATTCGACGGGTTGATCCATCGTTAATAGACTGAGAATTTGTAAGATGTGGTTTTGGACCATGTCACGTAAGGCCCCACTATTGTCATAGTAGACGGCCCGTTCTTCGACACCGAGTTTTTCACTCAAAGTGATTTGCACGTTGTCGATGTAGCGGTTGTTCCATAGTGATTCCCAAATATTGTTACCAAACCGAATAGCCGTGATATTCTGAATCATTTCCTTACCAAGGTAGTGGTCGATCCGGTAAATCTGGTCTTCATTGAAGGTCGCCGTTAAGTGATCATTCAATTCTTTAGCACTTGCGTAGTCATGACCGAATGGCTTTTCAATGATCACCCGGTTGAACCCGTTGTCCGTTAAGATATTTTCAGAACGCAAGTGTTGCGCGATCGTCCCGAAGAAATTGGGGGCCATCGCTAAGTAGAAAATCCGGTTGCTCTGTAAACCATACTGGGCGTCCAACTTTTCTGATAACTTTTTCAGGGTCATGTAGTGTTGCGCATCAGTCACGTCATGTGATTGATAGTAGAAATGGCTGGCAAATTGGTCGACGTCTTTTTGGTCAGCGTCTAAATCAGCCAGTGAGTCACTAATGACTTCGTGATAATGTTCATCAGTCCATGGACGACGTGCCGTGCCAATCACGGCGAAGTGGTCCTGGAGATAACCTTTTTGATATAGCTTAAATAACGACGGATATAATTTCCGTTGGGCAAGGTCACCAGTTCCACCGAAGATGGTGAATAAGGCAATTTTTTCTTTACTCATCAATTTCACTTCTTTACTTAGAGTATTTTAAACTGAAACATGCTTGTCAATTGTTATTTAGGATAAACTACCAGTATCAATATTAAGCAATTAATCGAAATGGTCAATTATAAAGCACTGGAATTACGATTGCGACTGTTTAGGAAACTGTAATTTCAGTTCGTGTTCGGTGGCCATGTTTTGAACAATTAGGCCAACTGCCAAGGCAATGGCCTGAAACTTGAAGCTTTGTAATAGGGCAATCTGGAATAAGCCGCCAGCCAGAGCGCCAATTAATAAAATGGAGAAAATTTCGATACCAACCATTGAATAAAAGCGCTGTGCAAACCGCCACGTCTTCTCGTTTTGGATGGCGCGTCGTGACATATAGCCCGCCAGTGAGCGCATTTTTGGCATGCGGACGCGTTGATAAATCCAAAGCAGCAGAATTACGAAGAATCCTAACGCTAACCCAAAGCTATTATTCGCCATGTTGTCACCTCAATTGTTTGTGAGTTACACTTGTTGGCAGTGTTTATTATATTATAGCAATCATTAGGGGTATGAGTCGACAATCAGGTTCAAAAACCGGACATTTCAATTTTAATTTTTTTGATAAGTCCGAGTTATTATCGCAAAATGTGTCTTGGTTCGGCCTGCTGAACAATCCAGCGGTGTCCTGACTTATATCGGAAAACTGAATGGAGGGACTGCTGAGGCTGATGGGTGGTAAACCCGGCCGAGTAGCGTATACTAGCTAGGGATAGTTTTGACAATGAGTTAACTAAATTATTTAGAACTGAGGTGAGCGGATGCAAAAAGAAGTTCGGTTGCGGTGGCTCTTTTTGGCTAACTTGCTGAACAACGCGGGGGCGGCCTTCATGTGGCCACTCACAACCATCTATATGCATAATTATTTGAAACAGAGCCTGACTTTTTCAGGCATTGTGCTATTTTTGATGTCGATGGCGATGATTGCCGGCAACTATTTAGGTGGACACTTGTTTGACCATTGGCGGCCATATTTTACGGCCTTACTGGGTGGCGGGATTTCAACCGTCATGCTGGCAACGCTGATATTCTGGCATAGTTTATGGCCATACGCGATCGGTTTAATTATCGTCGGCTTTGGTGACGGTATCAGTATGACGGTCGTGAATGCGTATGCGGCCACGGTGACGACGAGGTCTAATCGGTACGTCTTCAATATGTTGTACCTCGCCCTCAACGTCGGCGTCGTTATTGGGACGTTACTCGTCGGCTACTTGCTAGACTTAGGCATTAGCGTGGTCTTCATCGTGACGACGATTTGTTATCTGGGATTGATGGCGATAACGATCAGTACCTTCAACGTGACACCGGCGCACCGGACAGCGACGGCAACAACCAAGGCTGCGGATACGACTCCCAGTAATCATCGTCAATTGATCTGGATGATCTGCCTGATGATTTTTACGATTTATCTCAGTTATGCGCTGTGGGAGAGTATTTTGTCCGTACACATGACCAACTTAGGAATTCCGTTCAGGCGCTATAGTGAAGTCTGGACGATCAATGGCTTGCTGATTATCGTCAGTCAACCAATCGTGTCGCTATTTAACGAGCGGTTCAAAATTGGCACCCAGATTGGCTTTGGAATTACCTTATTTGCGTTGTCGTTCTTAGGACTCGTTTTTGCGCGCCAATATGTTGATTTTATTATTATCATGGTCGTCTTGACGATTGGTGAAGTGATTGGATTGCCAATCGCACCAGCGTGGGTCGACGACATGGCGGCGGATGATCAACGCGGCAAGTGTCAGGGCCGCTATAACATGGCATTATCGCTGGGCCGGGCCGTGGGACCACTGTTCGGTGGGATGATGGTGGCCCAATTCTCATACTCGTTGCTATTTATCACGGTGACGGTTTTGATGCTCGGAAGCTTGGCATTAGTGTTATGGCGCGCACGCCGTGAACATTTATTAAACGGTTAGGTTGTGCAATTAAAATGCAAATCAGCTTTCAGGGCCAGTCACTCTGGAAGCTTTTTTACTTCGATGACCAGACAGATAAGGCTATGCAAGGGCATCTAAGTTAATTATTGAAAATGGGGTGAGTACGTGAACTTAATGATTTCGACCTTTATTTTAGTCATCGCAGCTGTTGTGAGTATCTTTATTTCCCGGGTAATACCACAAATCTCGGTCAACTATCTTAGCCTGTTAGTGGGAATGGTCCTGTTTTGTGTGCCCATCTTAGGGAACCACATTGAAAAATTCAATTCTGAGATTTTCATCGGCCTAATTGTTGCACCGTTACTATTTTTCGAAGGTCAAGCAACGCGCTTGAATGTCGTCGGGCAGGAATTCAAACACATTATTCAAACAACGGTGGTTTTAGTTATTCTGGCGATGATTGTTGCGGGCTTTAGTTATTCTGGCGATGATTGTTGCGGGCTTTAGTTTAGCCGCACTGGGCGTCGTTAGTTTGCCATTAGCTTTTATTCTCGCGGCAATCAGTACACCGACGGATGCGACGGCAATGGAATCCGTGACGAATGGTCTAGAAATGCCGACCACTGAGGGCACCTTCTTGAAAATGGAGTCGCTATTCAACGATGCTTCCGGCATTATTTTATTGAACATGGCTGTCTTATGGTATGCCAACGGTTATATCAATTACGGCCAAACGATGATGGATTTTATGATTTCAGCGGGCGGTGGCGTGCTGTTCGGGTTTGTTAGTGCCTGGATTCTGGTGCTGTCACGCCAGGTGTGGCTTCGGTCCTCGTACAATGCCTTGAATGCGTCATTGTTAATTTATATTATTACGCCTTTTATTTTGTATTATGCTGCCGAAGCCCTGCACGTGTCTGGAATTATTGCCGTGGTCGTTGCGGGGTTGGTACACAATGCGGAAGCCCAGCGGAGTCGACTACTCAATTCGCAGCAAGTACATTTTGCCTTCGACTTAGTCAGCATGATTACCGAAATATTCAACAGCATGGTATTCGTGGTGCTGGGCTTTATGTTTATTCAAATTTTGGTGAACGACCACTTTGGACATGGCTCCTTGAACTTTTTGATGATTGGGGTTGTCCTGTATCTCAGCACGGTCTTGGTCCGGTATGTTTACGGCCGGTTACGGTTAAATTTCAAAAATCGCCCAGCTTGGATTTTTTCCCTAGGTGGTGTACACGGGGCGGTGACCTTGGCGTTGGCTTACACCTTAGCGGATACGGCAGTTGGGCGAACAGACTTTAATCTAGTACTGATGACGGCTAGCACCTTGATTATTCTGAGCATGGTGGTCCCAACGATTATCTTTCGTTGGCTCTTAAAACCCGCCGTAACGGATGATGAGGCAGCCAATGAAATAGATAAAATTCGTGTTGAAATGGTGCATCAGGCCATTGATACGGTCCAAAAAATGTACTTGCCGGCGAACGTGAAACAGTCCGTTATTTTTGATTTGATGACGCAAAAGCAGCGGACGCGAACGCGTGATTTTACGCGTGCCTGGTTCGATGTCGTCCGCCATCCTGAATTTACGGGGGCGGAAAAAGAACTGGAAATGCGCGCATTTATGAACGCCTTAGCACGGGAACGCGACTATTTGGACATGATTTCGCAGCGCGAAGTTAAGTATCAAAAATACGTGTTCAAATTATACAACGAAACACTATTAGCTGAATCACTGATCATCGGGCCAACGATTTTTGATAAGGATAAGCCCAACGAGTAGGGCATAGGCCGATTGTGCTAGTTAATGCGTCACGGATCCTGATTTAAAAGTGCCGATAATGTGGCTTATTATTCGTTCGCCGATGATCGTCCAGTCGGGAACCCGTGGGAATGGCGAGTGAACGAGACCTATTCTGGCGCAATTGGCTATCGAGCATTAGGTAATTTGAGCTTCATGTCATTGGTAAATCAACATCAATGCCATATAAGTCGTCGCACAAACAAAAAAGGTCCTAGCAATCGCATTAGACGTGCGGTTGCTAGGACCTTTTTGAAATCGTTAGAGTGGTTGGTTATCGCGGTAAGCGGCTAAGCGTTCCTTGATGACATTGTAGATGCGTTCGGTATCGACCGAAGTACCACGAAGTTCATAGTCGGCGATGAAATCGGTATCAAGTTGTTCAGCATAGCGCCGAGCAGTCAGGCAATACTGTTCGTTGAAGTTCCGGTTACCAGAGCCAACAACGCCTAAGCAGTAGCGTGAATTTTGGTCATAGTTCAAATATTCACCGAGAACGTTGGTCATTAATTCTTTGACCCCGTTGTCAATGCCGTTACCACCGTCGAGGTAAGTTGGGACGAAGGCAAAGTAGGGTTCAGTCTCAATCTCGAACTCAGATTGTTCGGTAATTTCCTTTAAATTAACTAATGGATTGCTATCATCAGCGGCATGCTGGGTCTTGGCGTAGTCTTGCATACCGGTGACAAATGAGCGGGTGTTTCCTTCGATGGAAATATAAATAATATTAATCGTTGATTCACTCACAGTCGTTCCTCATTTCTGTTTTTACATTAGTCTTAGTTTACGCTGGGCACTAGTTAATTGCAAACGACGCGGGTTCCGAATCGCCTAAGTTTAGGCGGATAAATGGCGGCTTAAGGGAAATTTAAAGTTTATTAAATGAGAAAGTCGTGGGTCCACCAATAGCGCCCTGAAATTTACGTGAGTAGGCCAGACCTGCAACCCGTCTCGATAGTCATTGATGTCACAAAAAAACCACCCAGCAACGTGGCTGAGTGGTTCTATCTAGTTAGCTTGTTCTTGGTCATCATTGTCATCAGGAGTGGCTGGGGTCGTTGGTGAACTGACCTCAAACCAGTTGATGTAGGCATTTTCAAAATCAAGCGCTTTGAAATTGAAGTTGCCGATTTGAATGGTATCACCAGCTTGAATTTTCGGGAAGTTGTCCAGAATGTAACCCGTCAATGTAACGACATCTGAATCCTCAAATTCTTGTAAGTCGGTCTTGAAGTACCGTTCAAAATCATAAATCGTCATTTTTCCGCTAATGCGGTAAGTGCCATTGGCTTGCTTTTCGATGTATTCGTTCGACACATTATCGATTTCATCATTGACCGTTCCGAATAATTCTTCATAAATATCTTTATCGGTCACGATACCACTGGTCCCACCATACTCATCGACAACCACCACGATCGGGGTTTGCTTATCGATCATTTTCTGGAGGATCGCTTGAATCGGTGTCGTTTCTGGAATCGTAATGATGTTTCGTAATAACTTGTTGACGCGAATATCATCGTCGACTTCACCTTGGCGAATCAAATCGTAGTTGTAGACGTAACCTAAAATCTTATCCTTATCGTTGTTGGCAACGACGGGTAGGCGACTGAAGCGTTTCTGTAAATAAACGCGAATCGCTTGCTTGACGGTGTCATTGATATCGATGACGACCAGTTGCGTCCGGTCGATCATGATGTCTTTGGCAATTTTGTCGTTGAACTCAAATGCCCGTTCCATGTAAAGATAATCGTTACGTTCCAACTCACCGCCAGTCACGGCGTTACGTGATAAGTTCAGGATTTCAGCTTGCGAATAGACGTCGTTGTCTTCGTTCGCCACTGGAATCCCTAACATTTTGACCACGCCAGCCGATGAAACGTTGAGTAACCACACGAATGGGTAGAAGACTACGTGGAACCACCGTAATGGCGTCGTAATGACCGCCATCACTTTCAACGGCATATCGATCGCGATATTTTTCGGTACGATTTCGGTCAAGACGACTTCCAAGTAAGTCAATAGGAAGACCCCAACTACGATACTGATTCCCCGGAGGACAGTCGTTGAAACGGAGAGGTTGAAGATTGATAAGAAATCGAGAACAAAGTGTTCAGTGGTTTGTTCACCAATCCAACCTAAGATGATTCCGGCTAATGAGACCCCGACTTGAGTTGTTGAGAGGTACTCGTTCAGATTACGAACCATGTGAAGTGAAGTTGCAATCCGTTTTGACGGTTTATCACGCTTTTTTTGTTCTTCTTCGAGGGCGCTGGGTCGGGTCTGAACGAGTGCAAACTCACAGGCCACAAAGAACGCCGCAACGAAGAATGTAATGACAATAATGACTAAATTAACAATTATCTGGCCACTGTCCAAAGAAACATTCCTCATTTCATAATATTAGTTACTTTGATTATAACGCGAAGTAGCTTATATTATAAGGCTTATCCCCGTTTTTGTCAGCCCTTGAGATAGTGATGCAATTGGTAAGTCAAGTTTGAAAAGGGAAAAGTCAGGCCGAATATCGGCGAATTTACTGGAAATGAGAAAGATAGTTAACGTTTTCAAAAATTGGTGCTAAACTAAAGGTATATCAAGTAAAGGGAGATCTTCAATGATGCCAGTAGAAACGAAAACTAAGATTCATGAGGATTCGAAGAAATTGGTTTATCAAGATAGTGATGTCAACAAAGCGATGGATTTAATTCGTGACCATGGTTACGTGACCCGTGCTGATTTTAGTCAAATGGCCGATGCCGATTGGGCCCAAGGTTTTGGGAAAAAGATTGAAGCCGCTTTCTTAAAGGTCGACGGCGAAGACCCATATATCTACTTCGAACAATTTGACTTCAAGGGTGGCGACATTGATTCAATTATTTTCGATATGGATCAAGTCGGCACACGTGACCATGCCTTAGATTTACTTGCTGAAGCCATTCACCAACAGGCTTACTAAACTTTGATTTGAGACGGAGGTTATTCATATGCGCCAGCAATTATTAGGTCATCACTTAGATGATTTGCTTTACCCAGCAAGATTATTAAAACGTGCCCACCGTGAGGCAGAGAACGTTTTGAATGCCCATGTCGGCATGAAGACTGACGTGGTCGAACACGATGATGATTACACCGTAACAGCCGAATTACCCGGTTTTGATAAGCAGGCGATTACGGTGAACTATGCTGACGAATGGTTAACGATTCGTGCGCATCGCTCACAGGATGATCGTAACGATGATGGGCGGATGTTGCATCGTGAACGAATGGATGCAGACTTCACCCGGAAGTTCCATCTTGCCGATGTGGTGCGTGATCAAATTCAAGCCCACTACCAAGCAGGACTACTGACGGTGACGCTACCGAAAAAGGTGGCCGATTCGGCGGGCAAGATTGAAGTTCAATAAGAATATCAGTTCATGTTGTGCCTTGATGGTGTAACATTCAGTTTAATGATTAAACGTGAACTAGCTTTGGAAATGAATTAATTTCTGAAGCTAGTTTTTTTGCACTCACGGTTCAGCTAAACCACTGGCACAAGGGCGGTCGAGGCTAAGTCCAAATTCATCATTAATATAATACGGATTTTAGGAAGCAGTTAACTACGGTGTTAGGTGACAAACGTCAAAATGACAGAGCATACACATCTTTGTTTCTTAAGCAGGAAGTGGCACAATCAGACGCTGGAGGATGCGATCTCTTCATAAATTAAGGTATTCAGTCCTCAGCTTTACGGTTATCTCAGACTTCTGTAGAATTCTCTATTATTGAAACTATTAGTTAGGTGAATTGAATAAGGGGGATAATTTTGAAAAAGAAGGTAATTTATGGGGCGGTCATTGCATTGGTACTAATTGTGGGGATTAGTTTGAGCAGTGGCAAGGTCAATGAAAAGCTGAGTCAAGCGACGACTATCCAGCAGGAACGGACGACAGAATCTGAGAAGGCGGAAGCAGAAGACGAATCAGAAACGACAGAGACAAAAGAATCAGAAGCAGAAGAATCGGCCAAACCAGCAGCTTCAACTAAGTCGGAAAGTAAGGTGCCAATGGAACATCAGGCGGCTTTGAAGAAGGCTCAGAGTTATGCGCGTCACATGGACATGTCGGAAGCTGGCGTGCACGAACAACTAGCTTCCTCCTATGGCGAGAATTTTACACCCGAAGCAGTTACTTATGCGATGGAACATCTCGAAGGTATCGATTGGGAAGCCAATGCACTGGCAAAGGCCAAAAGTTACCAGAAGGACATGGCTATGTCGACTGAATCGATTCGGGAACAATTGACTTCTGATTATGGTGAACAGTTCACAAGCGAACAGGCGGACTACGCGATTCAGCATCTCCCATCGTAAGCCAATACAAGGGACTGCATTGAATGATGGTCGAATGAATAGTCTTAGTATTAGTTATCATTTAGCACTGAGAATGGTTAGGACGCGTCCTTGGGCTATAGCTTTCTGTTTGTCAGCCAATAATCTGCATATTAAAATGTTGAAAAAGTTTATATGGCACGACGCAAACTTTAATTAACATTTGGTGGAAAAAACAAATTGCATGCCGTAAAACACTTTGTTTATGATGAAAGTGACTGAGAATGAAAGGCTATATAAGCCTGTTTAGGCCGTTTTGAATCAATCTTATATTAAATTCGGCAGTGGAGACAGCTGTAGAATGTGTATACGGATGTTTCGAGAACCATCTTAGGGGGTTCTATTAACGAAAGAGCAACAAACCTAAGATCACAGTTTTGAGGGACTTAAATGATTGAGAAGGTACTCAAAAGGTAGTATAGTGGTAGAAACTAATGAAAGGGGACGAGACAATATGGCAGTTAAGGAAAAGAAACGGGTGCAAGTTAAGATTGATAAGGATTTGGCCGATAATACTGAGGCAGTTTTAAGTGAGTTGGGTCTTAACCCAACTACAGCGATTAACATGTTTTACAAGCGGATTGTTGCTAATGGTGCTTTGCCTTTTGATGTGTCTTTAAGTGAAGAAGAAAAAGCGAGTTTACGCTTTTTAAAAGTGACCGAAGATACGCCAGTAATCACATTTAAAGACGCTAAAGAAGTCGCCGATTGGCTCAATGATCCCGATGAGGACTAATGACTTAATCAGTCTATACGTTAGCTTTGTAGAAACCAACGGCGGCAAGTCTCGGCCAGTATTAATCCGTAAGGTATCAGAGCAAACGGTCGAAGCTTATAAAATTACCAGTAAGTATCAAAATAAATCATTTTATATCAGACAACAATACTATCCAATTAAAGATTGGAAAGTGGCTGGATTGAAGAAGCCGTCATGGGTTGATCTTGGTAATCTTTATCGTTTTCCCAACGCTGATATCAGCTTTCAAGAAATTGGTCATTTGAGTAAGCTAGATCAGAATAAAATTTCAGATTTTGTACTGGACCTGAAAGCTAAAAGAAAGGGCAAGGGTCAAAATATTATTCAACAGGGATCAAGTATGAAGGACTCAAAAAAGTAAATCAGAATTCACACAAAAGAAACTAAAAGTTGTTAAAGAATGTTTCAGATGAACACCGAGAAGTTAAATCCAGAAATGATCTGGAAAATAAAACGGACGAGCAATCACTGGTTGCTCGTCCGTTTTATTGAGTACTGGTTCAATTAATCAGTAGTTTCAGAATCAGATGGTTTATCCGCGTTGTCTTCACTATCTTCATCCGCCTGTTTGTTGGCAGCCGAGATACTCATTTGAATCGTCTTCGGCCGGTCCTTGATAATCACGATGGTCCCGTGACCGAGAAAGTTTTTGGGCCCGTCATAAGCCATTTCGTATTCATTGTTGAATGAGCCGGATTTTTGAAGTGTCATGAAGAAGATTTTGTCGTCTTCATAGTCGTCACTAAACATGACGGCCATCGTACTATCGATTAGTAACTTTTCTTTGCGCATCGCTTTGAGCCGGTCCCAGAGACCTGCAATCACAGCTTGTGGAATCAATGCTTTGACGTCATCACCGACGCGCAGTTTTTTGGTCATTTCATACATACCAGATAACCTACTTTTCATTTGTATTTTGATTAACTCATACAATGGTAACATATTCCGAAATTAATGTGATTTACAATGTCATCTAGTTTACAAGACTAGTTAATCTAGGTATAATAGAAATAACTTAAACGGACATCAATCAGCAATTGAGGAGGGATTTTGATGGCAGCTAATGAGACGTACGCCGACTGGCAACAACGGATGAGTAAGGTCATCCTACCAAAATGGACCGAACTTCCGAATTTTGACCTCTACATGGACCAGGTCCTACTGTTGATCAACGAAACGTTGCAACCACTGGGGGCTGATCCGGTGACGGCCGCGATGATCAACAATTATGTCAAACACAAGGTGATTTTGTCGCCCGTTAAGAAAAAGTATCAAATTATGCAATTGGCGGATATCATCGTGATTAGTTTACTCAAACCAAGTTATCCGCTTGATAAAATTCGGCAGGGGATTGATCAAGTAACGGCAACTGGTTATCCAAAGCGCGCTTACGATAACTTCATTACGGCGTTGACGAATCAACTGCACCATCCCGATGATCCCATTACGATCTCAGACCAAGATCTGAGTCACAGTTTGACGACCGCCGCAGCACAACTGATCGTCAACAAATTGCGGACAGACGAGTTACTACGCTTGAATCAAGCCCAAATTAAACCGCAACAAATTGAAAAGTAGCATCTAACGTGGGTGAGCTGATTTCACAGTTTTATTTAGCTGACCGACGTTTTTTTAGTTGCTGGAATGACGGGGCTTTAGTATGATAAAGGCTGATTGTAAACAATTTAAATGGGCGTAGAGCAGATTTTAGTATTGGGTGGTTAGTTTGTTAATCTGCTTTACATTGGGAAGAGTGGTTGATATGAAGGTTTTTATCAGTGACGATCAGGAACAGCAACGTCTCTGGTTAAACGACATCATTACGAAACAGCTAGATGCATTGCATTTTAATTATGAGTTCGTTTCGGCTTGGCAGCCAGCTGATGTGTTGGCAGCGGTCAAAAATGGTGGCGGACCAAATCTTTATTTTTTAGATATTGTGTTACAGCGTGAAATTAATGGGATTCAGCTTGCTTCAAAAATTCGCGACTATGATCCAGATGGCTTTGTCGTGTATGTCACGATTCGAGATGACATGATGCCAGAGACGTTGAGCGCGATGACGACGCCGACCGGATTCATTTCAAAGGCGAACATGTTCGATGAAACCAAATTTGTGCCCCAAGTCCAACAAGTCTTGGAAGTGGTCAAGAAGCGGTTGGTTACGCTTGAACGGTCGGCAGAACCGACTTTAACTTTAAGAAGTGGCGCGTTATTATTGACCTTGAAACTCAAAGATATCGTTTATTGTGAGAAGGTCCATGGTCTGCGGACGACCCGCATCGTGACGACCTCACAATCTTATGTCGTACATAAGAATTTGAATACGATTAAGCAGCAGTTGACGGCGATGCGATTCTTCAACGAGTTTCAAAGCTATGCCTTAAATCTTGAACACGTGATTACGGTGGACTTTAACAAGGGTGTCATTAGTATGGACAATCGAGACCACTTAACCTTTAGCCGTGGGACGATCAAGAAATTAAAGGCGTACTATCAAACACAAGAATAGGGTGAGTGGATGATAACCGAAACACAATTAACGGCCATTCGAACCTACGCACGACAAAAGTTGGCGCAGGATCACAGTGGCCACGGCAGCGACCATCTCGAACGGGTCAACCGCTTAGCACGGCGCTTGGCTCAAGCTGAACAGGCCAACTTGAATTTGACCCTAGCTGCGGCCTGGCTCCATGACGTGATCGATGATAAGTTGATGGCTGATTCTGAACAGGCCCACCACGACTTAGCTGACCAGTTGAGTGAACTTGGCGTTTCGACTGCTGATCAAACGGCGATTTTTGATATTATCGACCACATGTCATTTAGCAAGTCATTAAATGGCGCGCAAAAATTGTCGTTGGAAGGTCAAATCGTGCAAGATGCAGACCGATTAGACGCGATTGGTGCGATTGGTATCGCGAGGGCTTTGTATTACTCGGGCCACGTCGGTGAGAAAATTTATGACCCGGCGATTGCCCCGCGCGAGCACCTGACTAAGGAACAGTATCGACAACAACCAGGAACGGCCATCAATCATTTTTATGAGAAGTTGTTCAAGCTGGCTGACATGATGAATACTCCGGCGGCTAAGGCGTTAGCCAAGCGGCGGACCGACGTCATGCGAGCGTTTGTCGACCAATTCAAGGCGGAATGGACCGCGGATGACGAATAAGTGGCGCGAGCCAGTTAGCATGCGCTGATTCCGTTGAACTGAATATTGAAGTCAAAACGGCCAGGGAACAGCAACCTTGGTCGTTTTTGTGTGGTCTGAGGTTGGTGGTGCAATGGTTAATCAGGACATCGTTAATTTCATCAAATGAGTTTGCTTTATGAACGTTAATCAGGCATTTGCGGACGTTAATAAAAATAATTCCTATTGATCTGCATTATTCGGTAGAATGGAATTAACGCAAGTGATTGCCACTGTTGACCGCTAAAGTGTTCAAGACGCGGCGTAATGATAGCGCAATCAATTAAAAATTGACTGGGACTCATCTGGTGGCAGCACTAATGCTGGGCCAGTGAGTCCAACCGGTCGAAGTTTTGGAGGGCGTTAAATGGGGAAAATATTCAAAATACAAGGCTTGCCAGTCGCGATTTTTAAGTTAGTGATTATCTACCTATTGATTCAATTGACTGATATTCCAATGACCGTCGTGGAATTTAGTCGGAATCGGAGCGGAGATGTTGGCTTTCAGACTGGTTTATTTGTGGCGGCGCTGATCATCAGCTTGATCACGGTCGGTGCGGCCTGGTACATTTATCGCGGTGGTCGGCCGATTCAGCGGCAGCAATGGTCATTGAAGCGTCATTGGTTGGCAATCTTGGTTGGTCTGTTAGTGTTTTTGATTGTTAATGTGGGGATTGGATTGCTGATACCTATCACTGAGAACCAGGCAACGATTGAAGGCCTCTTGAAACGCGCCCCGTTGCCACTGTGGCTACTTACGATGGGAATTGTCGGTCCCATCATGGAAGAATTGACATTTCGGGGCGTCCTAATGGATTATTTCTTTCAACCTCGGGCTGGATGGCTGGCCATTCTAGTTAGTGGCACGTTATTTGGATTAATTCATCAGACGAAGACTGTCTATGAATGGTTGGTCTATGCCGGCATGGGTTGGGTCCTGGCGACAGCGTACTGGTTGACCAAGACGATCTTCGTGCCAATTATGATTCACATTCTGAATAATTGTGGGTCGCTATTTCAACTGACAACGAACGTGTCTAATATTCAAGTTTTCTGGGGAGCGGTCATCGGATTGGTGATTGTTGTGAGTGTCTGGAGCTTTTGGCGTTGGCGAGTGAGTCAACAGGCGCGTAACATTGGTGAATCGATTAAATAAATGCCGTGGTTACTCGGCGGGCCTGACTGCAAAAACTAGGGACTGACCACCTGAGTATGGTGCCTGCGCCACGGCGATTTGGCAGTTGGCAAAAATCAATAAATGGCGAAAATTAAAACGGGGTTCCTTGCAAGCATTTCAAAAGCTGCAAGGAACCCCGTTTTAGATATGAAATGAGACTTAAGCCCGGTTACTGAGCAAACGAGTCACTGCCATGACAATCAGTGAAAGTAGGAGCGAGTAGCTCAGAATCATGGCGACTAGTAACCCCCAGGTGACCAACTGGTGTAACCACCCCGTGATGCCAATGAGCGTCAAAATACTGGTGATCACAATAATCAGTCCGACCGTACTATACAGACCAATCGCGCTGTTTTGATAATCCGCCGGGCTCAGGTCGAAGCCCCCGATGACGATTGTCAGTGTCAAAAACAACAGTAGTAGGGCTTGCCACCAACTGACCGGCGTCGTGGTGAGCGCATGTAGACTAGCCGCCCACTGAGGTTGTTCGGGCGTATCAGCGAGTAAAAAGACAGCGCGGAATAGCCCGGGTGCAAGTAGGCGGTCCAATCCGAGCAACGCCGCGGTACAACCAAAGATGGGTGCGACGCCAATGAACAGGTTACCGATGACCTGATAGAGGCTGTGCCGATTCCAAGTGTGATTGACGTAGCCTAACGCCATTGCTTCATCGGAATCGTCGACTTGGTGCAGGCGTGGCAACTTCAGTAGGCGCACCGAGTGGATGCCGTGCCGAAAGATCAGGGCGACAATCAGATGGCTGAGCTCGTGAATGATGATGCCGAGAAAGACACAGTAGACCTGACTATTGATGCCGTAGTGGTTGACTAAGTTGGCTTTGGTCTGGCGATTGACTAGTGTGAGCAGCCAAGCAAACACCCCGGGGACGCCAATCAAAATCAGTAGCGCCAGGCCGTTATTTTTAAATAAGTTTTCCACAAGGTCACTCCGTTATTGCGCCAAAGGTCCCATGGACGAGTTTGCGTAAATCGTCAGCGTCAATTTCAATCGAACGACCGATCTTACCTGATGAAACCAAAATCTTGCCTTGTTGCTTGGCGACTTCATCGATGTAAATCGGGAACTTTTTAGTCTCCCAGATGCCGACAGGGGTATTCGCGCCGTGTTGGTAACCAGTCGTGCGTTCCAAATCCTTGAGCGGAATCATGCCGACCTTCTTGTTGCCGGATAACTTGGTGAGTTTCTTGTAGCTGAGATGCTCATCCAAGGGGAGCACGCCAACGACCGGGCCAGTCTTGTTACCAGTCAACGCCAGCGTTTTGTAAATATGATGTTCATCGACACCGAGATGGTCGACTTGTAATTGTTGGACGTCGCCTTCAGTTTCGGTTGGAAACTCGTATTGTTGATAACTAATGTTGGCTTTATCCAGAATTTTTTCAACCAGCGTCTTACCTAATTGGTCTTTTTTCTTCTTTTTAGACATACTATTTACCTCACATTTATTAAAAATACGGTCCAATTTATAAAATGGACCGGAACAATTCACCCAAAGCCAATTAATTCTGCTATACTTGAGTTACGAAATAAGCTCAAAGGAGGGATTAACGTGGCTGACTTAGTCTATCAACAAGTCATTACTGATTTGAATAAACGCATCATGGCGAATGAATTTGTTGATAAAAAGCTACCGGATGAACGTAGTCTTAGCGAACAGTACCAAGTAAGTCGGAGCTCAATCAAACGGGCCTTAAATGTGCTAGCGAATAAGGGCCTGATTTTCAAGAAGCGTGGCTCGGGAACGTTCATTAATCCATTATATCTTAAAAATCAATCTTCATTTAAATACGAAGGGACAAATTTAGGAATTACGGATAGTTTGAACACTGAAGGTGCTAAGCCTAGTATTCAATTATTAGACTTTCGGGTCATTCCTGCAAGTCAAGAGTTGCAACAGGACCTATTTTTAACCGCAGATGAGTTTGTTTATGAAATTAAGCGCTTACGTTTGCTGGATGACCAACCATTCATGATCGAGAGTGGCTATATTCCAATCAAACTCGTGCCGCAGTTAAACCGGCAAGTCGTCAGTGGCTCGATTTTTAACTATGTTCAGGAGACGTTGCACGCTGCGGTCACCAAGTCGTTCTTGTCGATTGCGGCGGATGCGTCGAATGCCAACGACCAAGAATTATTGCACCTCAAACCAAACGAACCAGTCGGATTGATGAGTGGGATTTTCTTCTTGGATGATGGGACGCCATTTGAAGTGTCCAACATGCGTCTGCATTATCAGTATATGAAGTACACGACGTTCGTTTCGACGAATAATTAATTAGCGGCCGGGACAATTTGAGGCACATTTAGGCCGTATAAGGGATCAAGTTCAAAAAAATTTACGAATTAAAAAATGAGGCGTCCCAAGGGATACGCCTCATTTTTTGCGGATTTTTTAAAAATTGGACCGCTCCAATTAACAAAAAGGTTGATTTTTAAAAATAACTTGGTAGAATAGAACTTGTAAACGATAACAGCTAAACAGCTAACGTTCAAGCAAAAAGCAAATTAAGGAGTGTTTTGAAAATGTCTACAGATTACTCATCACCAGCATATTTGCAAAAAGTTGATAAGTACTGGCGTGCTGCCAACTATTTATCAGTTGGTCAACTTTATTTAAAAGATAATCCTTTATTACAACGGCCATTAAAGGCTAGTGACGTTAAGGTTCACCCAATCGGTCACTGGGGCACGATTGCCGGCCAAAACTTCATCTATGCGCATCTGAACCGGGTCATCAACAAGTACGGTTTGAAGATGTTCTACGTTGAAGGTCCAGGTCATGGTGGCCAAGTGATGGTCTCCAACTCATACCTTGATGGGACTTACACGGATATTTATCCTGAAATTACGCAGGATGTTGAAGGAATGCAAAAACTCTTCAAGCAATTCTCATTCCCAGGTGGCGTGGCTTCCCATGCTGCTCCTGAAACACCAGGCTCAATCCACGAAGGTGGCGAACTTGGTTACTCAATTTCACACGGTGTTGGGGCAATCCTTGACAACCCTGATGAAATCGCCGCAGTTGTTGTTGGTGATGGGGAATCCGAAACCGGCCCATTAGCAACTTCATGGCAATCAACGAAGTTCATCAACCCAATCAACGATGGGGCAGTGTTACCAATCTTGAACCTTAACGGCTTTAAGATTTCTAACCCAACGATCTTTGGTCGGACTTCTGATGAAAAGATCAAGCAATACTTCGAAAGCATGAACTGGGAACCAATCTTTGTTGAAGGTGACGATCCTGAAAAGGTTCACCCAGCTTTAGCTAAGGCCATGGATGAAGCCGTTGAAAAGATCAAAGCCATTCAAAAGAACGCTCGTGAAAACGATGACGCTACTTTACCAGTATGGCCAATGATCGTCTTCCGCGCACCTAAGGGCTGGACTGGTCCTAAGTCATGGGATGGTGACAAGATCGAAGGTTCATTCCGAGCTCACCAAATTCCAATTCCTGTTGACCAAACCGACATGGAACATGCCGATGCGTTAGTTGACTGGTTGGAATCATATCAACCAAAGGAACTCTTCAATGAAGATGGTTCTTTGAAGGATGATATCAAAGAAATTATCCCAACTGGCGATGCACGGATGGCCGCTAACCCAATCACTAATGGTGGGGTTGATCCAAAGGCCTTGAACTTACCTAACTTCCGTGATTACGCCGTTGATACGTCTAAGCATGGTGCCAACGTTAAGCAAGATATGATCGTTTGGTCAGACTACTTGCGTGATGTTATCAAGAAGAACCCAGATAACTTCCGGTTATTTGGCCCTGATGAAACCATGTCAAACCGGTTATATGGTGTCTTTGAAACCACTAACCGTCAATGGATGGAAGATATTCACCCAGATAGTGACCAATACGAAGCACCTGCTGGCCGGGTCTTGGATGCTCAGTTATCTGAACACCAAGCTGAAGGTTGGTTAGAAGGTTACGTCTTAACTGGTCGTCATGGCTTGTTTGCAAGTTACGAAGCCTTCTTACGGGTTGTCGACTCAATGTTGACGCAACACTTCAAGTGGTTACGTAAGGCCAACGAACTTGACTGGCGGAAGAAGTACCCGTCACTCAACATTATCGCGGCTTCAACTGTGTTCCAACAAGATCATAATGGGTACACCCACCAAGATCCAGGTGCTTTGACTCATTTGGCTGAAAAGAAGCCTGAATATATCCGCGAATATTTACCAGCCGACGCCAACTCCTTGTTAGCTGTTGGGGACGTCATCTTCCGTAGCCAAGAAAAGATCAACTACGTGGTTACGTCGAAGCACCCACGTCAACAATGGTTCAGCATTGAAGAAGCTAAGCAATTAGTTGACAACGGGCTTGGTATCATTGACTGGGCAAGTACGGACCAAGGTAGCGAACCAGATATCGTGTTTGCTGCTGCCGGAACGGAACCAACGCTTGAAACGTTGGCTGCAATCCAATTGCTCCACGAAAGCTTCCCAGAAATGAAGATTCGTTTCGTGAACGTGGTCGACATCTTGAAGTTACGTAGCCCTGAAAAGGACCCTCGTGGCTTGTCAGACGCTGAATTTGACCATTACTTCACTAAGGACAAACCAGTTGTCTTCGCCTTCCATGGTTACGAAGACATGGTTCGTGACATCTTCTTTGATCGTCACAACCACAACTTACACGTGCATGGCTACCGTGAAAATGGTGACATTACGACACCATTCGATGTCCGGGTCATGAACCAAATGGACCGTTTCGACTTAGCAAAATCTGCAATTGCGGCGCAACCAGCAATGGAAAACACCGGTGCAGCCTTTGTTCAAGACATGGATAACATGCTTGCAAAACACAACGCATACATCCGTGACGCCGGAACCGACTTGCCAGAAGTTAACGATTGGCAATGGAAAGGTTTGAAATAACCTAGTCATTTAAGATAACTGAACCGCCGTGATACCGGCTTGTGCCTCCGGTATCACGGCGGTTTTTTGCGTTGAAACGGAATCACGAAGTTTATAGCGGTAGTAAGACTGACGCTGACTCATTGCTTGGCTGCCGATGCGCGTTTTATTCTGATATCCGGAGATGACTGACGACAATGAAAACTAATAATTTGCTGTGTAAACCATCAGCTGTCGAAAGTGTTCAGAGCATATTCTAATTACTTTTTAATTAAACCTGTTATAATAAGCTAACCAAACTAATATTAGCTGGCATGTCAAAGGAATATTAATGAAGAATTGAGTGTGACCAATTAATTCCTCAACGTCGCTAATTCCGGTTCCATGAACCAAGCATAAGTGGAAAGGAGCGGTTAGTCATTTGGGACTAGCCAACGATGCGGATGAAAATCTTACTTACAGTCGAAAATTTAGTGATGGATGGTGTCAAACGTGCGACGACCGTCCTTGGAAATGCATTGACGTCACAAGCAGATGTGACCTTTTATTCTTTAGCGCAACCACGGTCTTTTTATGAACTCGCCGCGCCACTGATTACCGCTCGGCGGCCGGCTAGTGCCACGGTGTTAAATTACTTTGGCGCGGCCCCGCTACAAGTCTACGAGGCCCAAATCACGGACTTGGTTGCGACCTTAGAAGATGGCCACTATGATGCGGTCATTTTACCAGGCGGGCTCTTAACGAGCTTTGCACCGGCAATCAAGCGGGCGCTGCCGCGGGTCAACGTGATTGCGTGGATGCATAACAACGTTGATATTTATTTGAATCAATATTACGCGCAGATGCGCGATGAATTAGTTGCCGGCTTACTGGCAGCTGATACGGTGGTCACCTTGACCGATTCTGATTGGGAAGGTTACTCACGGTTTAATTCACATACGGTCAAGATCTACAATCCACCGACCATGCAACCTAAGGGTCACCAAGCCGACCTTAATCAGCATGTGATTGCGTATACCGGACGGATCGATTTACAACATAAAGGGTTAGACTACCTGCTAGCGGTGGCGCGCGCGCTCCCGGATGACTGGCAAATCGCCGTTGCGGGTTCTGGGCCAGATGACCAACTAGCGACCTTCCAACGGTTGATGGACGAGTTGAACGTTCGTGAACGCATCATTTATCGCGGGGCTTTAAAGGATACTCAGTTACGGCAACACTACGAGAAGGCCAGTGTGTTCATGATGACCTCGCGTTGGGAAGGAATGCCCCTAGTGATGGGTGAGGCCATGGCAATGGGGCTACCAATCGTCTCAATGTGGAATACCGGTTCGGCAGAGTACTTACAAGCAGGCCAGCATGGCGTCTTGACGCCAGCCCGCGATGTGAACGGTTTTGTGAAGGGGTTGTTGCCGTTATTGCATGATTTAGAAACCCGGCAAGACTATGCTGAACGTGCCCGCCGCCGCAGTCATGACTTTACCCTAAGTAAAATCGTGCGCCAGTGGCTAGCATTGCTCAACCGGCAATACGTCCCGCAATCGACACTGGATATGGATTGGGACCTGCAACGGGGTGTTGGTGAAAACTAGTGATAGTTTTGACTGATTAATCAATTAGATGGAATTAATTGAAATCATAACGGATTTGCAAAGCGCCACGGGCTCTGATACACTCGAACTAATCGTCAGGACAACCTGGCAAGATGTGGAGGAGCAGCTGATGAAGACGACGTGGCTGGCTAGTTTACTAGTCACAATCTTTTGGGGCGCAGTATTAGGCCTGGTCGTAACCTATCTAGGTGGTGCGATGGTCGAAGCACTCACGGCGACCCCGTTGACGCGGGAACCACTCAAAGGGATGGCAGTCGGTGTGTTGTTGGCCGTCATGAGTGGGTTGTTGGTGAGAACGACGCATCGATGAGCGTTTTTAACCACTGTATCGACCATGGAATGAGCAAGATGAAACTAGCAGCATAAAAAAAGATTCACCTTCTGATTGTGGTGAATCTTTTTTTGACTTCAGTTATATTTGTATGAAGATTGTCAGCCAAACTAGCCACAGTAATTTGACTGAGCCCGAATCCAAGTAGTTAATAACGGTCAATCAAACATGGCTGCTCAAATAATTCAGGCAATGGTGCTGGTACTAGCACCCGCGTGGTACTAAATGGCAGTTGCAAATCCAGTAATTGTGCGTGCAGCATCAAACGGGGCGCTAACTCAGCCTGTGAATCATAAAGTGGGTCCCCAATAATGGGGTGGCCGCTAGCAGCCAGGTGCACTCGTAGCTGATGGGTACGGCCTGTATGCAAGGTCAGTTTAACTAAACTCTGATGGGCGGTTGTTGCACATACTTCGTAGTCGGTGAGTGCTGGCTGGGCATCGGCCGTGTTGACCCAGCGTTTGCGTTTGTCGGTAGCATCATGACCGATGGGGGCCGTGAATTGACCAGTTGTTGTGGCAAGATGACCACGAACCCAAGCATAATACGTCCGTCGAATTTGTTTTTCACTGATGAGCCGGTCCAGGATTGGAACCACGACGGGATTCAAGGCGACTAGCATTGCGCCAGAGGTCATTTGATCTAATCGGTGAACCATGTATGGTGCTTGCTCAGCGGGCTGCAGTGTGGCGGCTAGGTCGTTTAAAACCGAGCCGGTCTCACCAGGCTGATTCGGATGCGACTTGATGCCCGCGGCTTTATTGACGACCAATAAATCAGTTGACTGATATAAGATATCGACAGGGTTAGTCGCAACGGCCAGATAGTTAGACGTTGGCGTCCGGAAGTCGCTGGGAATAAACGTCAACGTGAGCTGGTCCCCAGTTTGCACGATTTTGGCAATTGTGGTGGGCTGACCATTGAGTTGAATGCGGCGGGTTTGCCGTAGTTGGCCCTGAATACGCTTAGGAATGAGCCACGACCGCAGACAGGTACGGATCGTTTGTTGATTTAAAGTTGGCGGAATGCTGAGATCATAAGTCCACGTCAAAGGTCGTCTACTCCTGTTCTTTAAAAGTGATTGGCGTCGGGAAAATTAGTGGCAAATAAAAAGTCTGGAGCGCATCCAGACTTTTTATATTGCTTTATTCTTCGGTGTCCGTTGGTTTAACGATTAAAACGTCGCAGATCGCGTTCCGGCTAACGTAAGTCGTTACCGACCCAACCATTAACCGTTCAACCGCAGAAAGCCCTGTCGAACCAATCATGATCAATTCATTGTGATGGTCAGCTGGAAATTCGCGTGCGATAACCGTCTTCGGATTACCAAAACGAACGTGGATGTCAACGTCCGTCACACCAGCGTCAATCGTCTGTTGCTTGAGTTCTTCCAAACGTTTTTGAACGTCTTCAGATAGCTTGTAGATGACGTCACCACTGACCGCACCGCCGTACGTATCACTGAATTGGTTAACTTCCAACACATTTAAAATGTCGAGATGCGTCTTGTTACGCTTAGCGACTTCGATGCCCCGACGAAGAACTTCATCGGTAGCCTTGGAGCCATCAACTGGTACCAAGATATTTTGATATTGTTGTAACATAATGGTTACCCCCGTTTGATATGGCTAGTTAATAACTACATTTTATCATTAAATTTGATACATGTAAGCAATTTAAATCGATTGATTAATGACTCGAT